>CAYQXT010000124.1:0-9472 GCA_964421365.1 uncultured Bacteroidaceae bacterium | reverse complement strand
GTCTGAGATTCTGGCACTAACTTTTACCAACAAAGCTGCCCGCGAAATGAAAGAGCGTATTGCCCAAATTGTGGGTAATACTGCTGCTCGCTATCTCTGGATGGGGACTTTTCACAGTATTTTTGCCCGTATCCTGCGTAGCGAAGCCGAAAAAATAGATTTTCCTTCTAATTTCACTATCTACGATTCTGCCGACTCTAAAAATCTACTGAAAACCATTATCAAAGAATTAAATCTCGACCCCAAAGTATATAAAGTTAATAATGTATTCAGTAAAATCTCTTCGTCCAAAAACGATTTAATTTCGCCGGAGATATATCATGCTACCCCCCAATTTACAAAACGCGATAGAGATAGTCGTCAACCCGAAACCGGAAGAATTTTTCAGCTTTATTTCCAGCGCTGCCGCCAAAATAAAGCCATGGATTTTGATGATCTCTTGCTCTATACCAATATTTTATTTCGCGATAACAAAGATATCCTCGAAAAATATCAGAACCGCTATCGCTATGTTTTGGTTGATGAGTATCAGGATACCAACTTTTCGCAATATTTGATTGTGAAAAAGCTAGCAGAGAAGCACCATAACCTGTGTGTAGTTGGCGATGATGCCCAAAGTATTTATTCTTTCCGTGGGGCAAAAATTGAAAATATCCTGAATTTCCGCAGAGATTATCCCGAATATAAACTTTTTAAACTGGAGCAAAATTATCGCTCTACCCAAAACATTGTAAATGCAGCCAACAGCATAATTGCAAAAAACAATCGACAGATACAAAAAGAGGTCTTTTCGGAAAACGATATAGGCAAACCCATTGACGTTATCGAAACCTATACTGATACCGAAGAAGGTCATGTAATTGTAAGCAGAATTTTGGATTTACGCCTATCTGAGCATTATGATTATCAGGATTTTGCCATTTTATACCGTACGAATGCTCAATCGCGGATTTTTGAAGAAGCTTTACGCAAAAAAAATATTCCTTACCGTATTTATGGCGGTTTATCGTTTTATCAACGCAAAGAAATAAAAGACATTCTGGCCTATTGTCGTTTAGTAATTAATCCGGCCGACAATGAAGCCTTGAAGCGAATTATTAACTATCCCAAGCGGGGAATTGGCAATTCATCGCTTGCAAAAATGGAACAGATTGCCAATTCGCAAGGCCAAAGTATTTGGCAAATTATCACACAATTTGAACAATTTGCCGATTTGAACAAAAGCCGATTAATTAAACCTTTAACAGCTTTCAGAAGCCAGATAGCCGAATTTACCCTGCAAAGCAAGGAAATGAATGCTTATGATGCTTTGCAAATGATTGCTTCTAAAACAGGCTTACTCAAAGAGCTTTATATAGACAAAACACCCGAAGGCGTGAGCCGCTACGAAAACTTGCAGGAACTGATGAACGGAGTGCAAGAATTTGTGCAAAATTTTGATTTACCGGAAGAAAGCCCCTCTTTAGAGGTTTATCTGCAAAATGTAGCCCTGTTAACCGATCTAGACTCTGAAGACGGGAATAAGGATAAAGTACTATTAATGACCATTCATTCGTCTAAAGGACTAGAATTTAAAAATGTTTTTTTGGTGGGTGTGGAAGAAGGTCTGTTCCCAAATCAATACACCTCACAATCGCTGAACGAGTTAGAAGAAGAGCGCCGGCTTTTCTATGTAGCTGTTACGCGGGCTGAGCTAAACCTAACCATTTCCTGTGCCAAAAATCGTTTTCGATGGGGTGAGATGGTCAAATCTACCCCAAGCCGCTTTATCAGAGACATTGACCCTAATTTCCTGAACCGGCAATTAGGTGAAAGGCAAGCATTTCTGGGTAAAAAGCAAAAAGTACCAAATAAAATAGAACGAAGCTTTATGACCAGTAAGCCGAATCTTAAGCCGGTAAAGAGTGCTATAAATTCAGTGAATAAAAGCCCTAAAACAAATTTCAAATCTTCGCCTGTTTCCAGCTTAAAAGAAGGAGACAAAGTAGAACATCAAAAATTTGGAAAAGGAATTATAAAAAAAATTAAAATTAATGGGAATACACAAACGGCCATAATCAATTTTGAGTCAGTGGGAGAAAAACAATTATTACTTAAATTTGCCAAACTGAAAATAATTACAAATTAAAAATACAGTTTTACGATTAGGATAATTACAAGAATAAAAACGGATTTTAAGGATGAATGAGTCTTGCTTTCTTTTAAAACGAATTATTCGTATATTCATGGCTTGCTCCTTTGCGTGGAACGACTAATTAAATTTTGCGTATTACTAAAAAAAAAGTATCTTTGTTGCGTGTATCAGGATTTTATCTATTCAAAGGAAAATCAATATTGACAATTCAAATAGTAAGTATAAAATCAAGACTCTAATCATTTAAAAGTAAATCTTTTCTATAATAGTGAAAAGAAAATAATAAATTTAGTATGGATTACAACACAAGTAGGAACAAACTATTTTTACCTGAATATGGTAGAAACATTCAAAAATTGGTCGAACAAGCCATAGTAATTGAAGACAGAGAAGAGCGGAATAAAGCTGCACATGCCATAATCAGAATAATGGGCAACATTCATCCTCATTTAAGAGATATTAGCGAATTTACCCACAAATTATGGGATCATTTGCAATTTTTAGCTAATTTCAAATTAGATATAGATGCTCCTTACCAACTACCCGATAGGATTTTGGAAGATAAACCACAGCGTATCGAATATCCCAATAAGAGAATTCAATATAAACATTTTGGCAGAATTATCGAATCGCTGATACAGGTAGCTGTTGACGAAACAGATCCGGAAAAGAAAACAGAACTAATCCAAGTCATTATCAGGCAAATGCGTAAGAGTTATGTATTATGGTCAAGAGAGGGTGCCAATGATGAAGCTATTTTTAACGCCATTTCTAAACTATCTGAAAATCAATTAATTATAACAGATGAGATAAAACAACTCTCCTATCAACGTATCCACAACGAACATCAGAATACCAATTCAGGTAGCTCACGCCCCTACCGAAAAAAAATCGGTCGTAAAGATAGGTTAAACAAGTAAAAATTAAAGAGTGGCTCTATTTAAAATACAAGGTGGACAGGAACTAAATGGAGAGATTAGTCCTCAGGGAGCTAAAAATGAAGCACTACAAGTAATTTCGGCGGTTTTGCTAAGTACCGAAGAAATTGTCATAAAAAATGTACCCAATATTCATGATGTAAACCGCCTGATAGATTTACTAATTTTACTTGGAGTTAAGGTGAAATATATTAGTGAAGATACAATTTCTTTTCAGGCTTCCGAAATAAACATAGACTTTCTAAAAACCCAAGAATACAAAATACTTAGCAGCAAACTACGTGGCTCTGTATTACTGTCTGGTGCTTTGCTTGGAAGATTTGGAAAAGCTTATATTTACAAGCCCGGCGGAGATAAAATCGGCCGGCGGAGACTGGACACCCACTTTTTTGGATTTAAGAAATTAGGAGCTAAATTTTCTTACAATAAAAAAGAATATCTCTTTGAGCTCAGCGCTCCGGAACTAAAGGGCTGTAATATGCTCCTTGACGAAGCCTCTGTTACCGGTACGGCTAATATTGTTATGGCTGCTGTAAAAGCCAAAGGTACCACACAGATATATAATGCAGCCTGCGAACCTTACATTCAGCAATTATGCCGGATGCTGAACCAAATGGGCGCAAAAATAAGCGGAATTAGTTCTAACCTACTGACTATAATAGGAGTTGATTCACTGCGAGCTACGACACATACCTTACTGCCCGACATGATAGAGATTGGTAGCTTTGTTGGTTTGGCAGCAATGACACAGTCAGAATTAACCATAAAAAATGTAGCTCATGAACATCTTGGTCTCACCTTATTACCTTTTGAGCATCTGGGCATAAAAATGGAGAAGCACGGAAATGATTTATTTATTCCAAAACAAGATGTATATCAGATAGAATCTTTTATTGATGGCTCTATAATGAATATTGCAGATGCTCCATGGCCCGGCATTTCGCCTGACTTACTCAGTGTTGTATTAGTTACGGCAACACAGGCAAGAGGCAGCGTACTTATTCATCAAAAAATGTTTGAAAGTCGGCTATTTTTTGTGGATAAACTGATAGATATGGGAGCTCAGATTATTCTCTGCGACCCGCACAGAGCTACGGTTATCGGATTGGAGCGAAAACTGAACCTCCGTGCAACTCAAATGAGTTCGCCGGATATTAGAGCGGGCGTAGCTCTTTTAATTGCTGCTCTTTCGGCTGATGGTGTTTCAGTAATCTCTAATATTGAACAAATTGACCGCGGATATCAGGAGATAGATAAACGTTTAAACCAACTTGGTGCAAAAATAGAACGGATAGAGGGATAAAATACTTAAAAATTCTTAATTTATGTAATTTCCCAGCAAATTTTGCGTCTATTCTAAAATAAACTTTAATTAGCATGAAAAAAACTATCGTAGTATTAATAAGCATTCTATTTTTAGGATCAACAGCTGTAATAGCTCAGGAAGCTCAGGAAGCTCGTGAAGGATTAAATGTGGGGAATAAAGCTCCACAACTGAAATACAAATCACCTACCGGGAAAAAAATAGCTTTGTCCGATCTGAAAGGTCAGATGGTTCTTATTGACTTTTGGGCTTCTTGGTGCGGTCCTTGTCGGAGAGAAAATCCCAATGTAGTAAGCGTTTACACTGAATTTAAAGATAAAAAATTCAAAAATGGGAAAGGATTTACAGTATATAGTGTTTCTCTGGACAGAAGCAAAGACGACTGGATAAAAGCCATTCAAACAGACGGATTAAGTTGGCCAAATCATGTGAGTGATTTAAAATTCTGGTACTCAGATGCTGCCACAGCCTATAATATCAGAGCTATTCCTTCAAATTTTTTAATTGATGGAGATGGAATTATTGTGGCTAAAAATTTACGTGGAAATGATTTAAAAAGGACATTGGATTCTTTTGTAAAAACAAAATAATACAGATAATTACTAATTAGTGTGTTTCCATAAACTCCACTTGTTCTGCAAAGGTTTTACCTTTGCCGTATTTATTATTCAGGCCAAGCCTAAAAGAATATTAACGACTCAGGTATAACCTAAGCCGAACAGCAGTTCGGCCAACAAAAATCATTCGTGTTCATGAGTATAATTTGTTGACAAAAAATATTTATCAGACTTTAAGGGCAGACACTAATTAATAATTATTTAAAAGTTTTGTTCAATCCGTAATTGATTGATTATCTCCTTACCGCCTTTTATCCTAATCAAAAATGTAACATTAAAGGTCTTGGAAAGGGTAGTCAACTTGCCGGTAGCATAAACTAAATCTCCCCTACTCCCTTCGTGTAAGATATTAAAATCCTTGGGTTTATTCTTAGCAAAAAAATTCTGAATTATTCTTTCAGCCTGTGTTTTGCTACAAATATCTTCATAAAGATTTTCTTCTTCGTTGATGACTAATTCTAAACTGGAGCTGAAATAAATAGCCAAATCACTACTATTTCCTTGCTTTAAAGCATTCGACAAATTTTCGGGAACCGTTTGTGGTATGGCGAATCCACCGAAAAGCATCCATAATAATAGGAGAATCGCAGTGGGGTATCTGAATTGTTTTCTCATTTTAGCATTTACTATATCTACATTTATATTTCAAAAATCAAACCAATAAGAATTGATCCAATCTTTAGTTATCAACAGCCCAAATAAAACAGATAAAATTATTTTTTTTAGCGATAAGCAAGTTCACAATTAATAATTCTCCATTATACAGTGTAGCTTTATACTTACAACTTTAATTTTTTCGACAAAAATTATTCCGTAAAGACGTATAAAAAAAGATTTAACTAAAACAAAAAGATTCAATTGGTATAAAAGACATGGATACTACCACTTTTTTTGTGTTGAACCTCATCCTTTCCCTCTGCGATTAAAGTGTAAAAATATAAACCTGGAGCTACTTTTTTCCGTCCATTATTTTTAATAGTTCCGTCCCAGCCATTTTTCACTTCGTCTAAAGATTTTAATTCGGCTACCCTTTCTCCCCAACGACTATAGATATACAAATGAGCTGTGCGTAAACCTGAGGTTTTAAAAGTAAAAAAATCATTAACTCCATCCCCATTCGGGGTGAACACATTATTTGTTTCTATCGAAGATACAGGAGCCGTAACTTTAATTACAAGTGTATCCTTATTTATGCAGCCATAAGGAGAAGTAACAGTTAATATTGCATTATAATTTCCTTTTTCAGTATAGGTGTTTTTCGGATTAGATTCGTCACCTGCGGTATTCCCATCGCCAAAATCCCATTGATAAGTAGCATTTTGCCAGCGAGTTGTATTAGTAAACTGTACATCCAAATCGAGGTCGCCACTGGGAGGTTCGGCGGTAAAAGAAGCCTGTTGAACATCAACAATCAGGCCAGTATCATAAGGACAGGCATAATCATCTATAAGATTAAATTTAATTATGGCAAAGGTATTCGCTTTAAGCGGTTCTACTTTTGCTGTGAGCAGAGAGGAATCGCCTATTATTCTGGCAGATGAATAAGTTTGCCAGCGATAACTACTATCTGTATTTATAAAGCTCTTTAAGGGTGGAATACTATCAAATATTAACTGCCACGCTTTAATATAGCCATTATCGGGAATGGAATTATCTACAACAGCAATTGTCCATTTCCCATTATAAGGGCAACCAATTAGACCAGAAAAACTTTCGGCCGGCAAATAACTTCCCTGTGGATAATAAGGTTCATTTATATAAGTGCTATCGGCTTTATCAGTGTAAGAATTAAAATGCTGTTGCTCTTCTTGTAACATTGTTCCATAATTAGGCGCTTTACCTGTGAAATAATACCAATACGGAGTCCCTTGTGTGGTGTCTAATGAAGAGTTTGCAACAGGTTCACCCATAAAGTCTTTTTTTGTGCCGAAATTTTTCAATTTTACAGATTTTCCATTCGGACAAATTAAAGAAATCTCTATGTCCTGAGCATTTGAATGTTCAATCAAAATTCCTACAGTATCTATTTCTGATAAATTCTGAATTTTTTGTTTCGCTCCAAATACTTCGTGTTGAATATCGGCAATATATGGCTTCCCCGAGTTGATTTCAATAGCTTTAGCTTCTTTGTGCTGATAGGGAAATTCGTATTTCCACCGAAGATGAATCACTTTTGCGGTTAAATCAACAAGGTCATTATTCTGACCATCGAAACAAATGGATGCAGTGTCTGCGCTTGTTCTTGTATCTGTGAAATAAGGTTTTACCCCTATCCGTAAAAATTTTGTAGCATAAAGAGTGTCCTGATTCAAAGTTATGGCGCGCAAACGTATAAAATAAGCTCCTCCTTTGGTGTAACTAATTGTTACAGAATCTAAATCCGTACCACTCTCGTTCACATTATTTCCATAATTCCACTCAAAAAGAGTACTTGAATCTAAAGCTAAACTATCAATTTGTCTTGCCAGTAATAAAATAGAAGAATCCTGGCAAAAATTAAGGGTATCTCCGTCTTGGGCTTCGGGAGTCGTCAGGATTTGTAAGCTTTGCCCAAAAATAGTAGAATTAAGGGCTAAGAAAAATATAGTTGCAAAGAATCTGATATTCATGTTTTATTTTCAAGATTAATATAACAGGACTAAAAAATTAGCTCAAAAATAGTAAAACTTTATTTAAAATGGTGAAATAAAATATGTGGAGTAATACTACGGTGCTCGAAAAGGAATCAACTATTTTTTCAAATCGTTTTTTTAGCCTTTATAATCTCGGAGGGAAAAGTATTTTGGCTGATTTCTATATTCCTTTCTATTGCAAAACCTACTTTTTCAAAATTTCTTTAAACGATCCGGATCGGCAACCAGTCTGCTCATCAGGAATTTTTTTTGCCACCAAAAACCAGAAGTGGCTTATTTTCTTTTCTCTAAAAGAAAAAGTAAAAATAACCGCTCGGCCTCCAGGCTTCACTACTCGGTAAAATTCTACTGCCAGTTTATCAAAGTCTTCGTGGGGTATTAAATCAACCATAAAGTTATTCACTAAAAGGTCAAAATTATAATCCCAAAAGTCTAATTTCAATGCATTCTCTTTTTTTAGTGTATATTTTTTTCTTAACAATCTTCTCAAACACGAGTCCTATCCCGCAAACTACTTCTATTATTTTTTCATCAAACTGAATATTAGCTAGTTTAAAAGCCTCTTTGGCGGCTTTGCTCTCCGTGCTCCAACTCTAAAAATTATAGAAGCAGACTACCTTTTTGTAGCTGTCTTTTGTACTCTTATGATCTAATTTTCTACTTAAAATTTCCATTCTATTTCATTCAATAACCTAAAATCATCAAGGCAATTTAAAGAATAAATTAGGAAATGACAAGCTTTGTGTAACATTTCGCATAATGCTCCATGTGGATGGAAACTCGAATTCCGACTAGGTTTAAAAGCCTAGCAGAATTTTATCAACAGATATGTAGTCATATATTAATCAATGGGTTTTCAAAAATATAAATGTAAAAATAATTCAAAAGTTAAACTTAGCTAATTCAAATCATACACTAACTCAAAATGAATTTTTATATTGTCATCTGCCGAAACCATCATCAGACTTGGAGCTTTGATTTTATAATCCGACATTTTTACGACAAAATTACCAGAAGCTTCAATTTGCTCTTTATTTTGCTTCAATTGCACCTGGAATTTCACTTCTTTAGGCACTCCATGAAAGGTTAATACACCATTTAAATTGGCTTTATCTCCAGTAATACTTACATTTGTACTCTGAAAGGAAACGTAAGGGAATTTAAGCCCTTCGAGTACTTCGATCATGTGAGAATCTCTATTTGCATTCTGACTGTCGAATGTCTCTACTTTTATCAAGACAGCAACTTGCTTAATCTGGCCAGTAGCTTTATCTACTTTAATAACCGAATTCACCTCTTTACTTGTACCTTCCCAGTCGTGCATAGGATGGCTCATGTAGTAAATAACCGAGGATTTTTGATGATTATTTTTTATCTTAATTTCTTGAGAATAGACTTTAGTCCCTACAAATAAAAAAAAACATAGAATAAATTGTGAATATCTCATAGTATTAAAATTTAATAATTAACATAGCCATTCCAAGTGTGCCAAAAGCAGTAAAAGCGCTTGCCCTGTGGAAACTCTTATATTGTTGATTTTGACCGGCATAGTCGGCCAAGACATTGGTTGCAATCATAGCCGATAGATGAATAACAGCAAGGGCTTTATGCACTTTGATACTTCCGTATCCTTTGCGTTCGTCCAGCATTTTGGGCGGTGCGAAGAGAACAAGTCCAGCAGTAGAAAAATAGGTAAAATTTACAACAGCAGCAAGGCTTTCATGTAAATCTTTAATAGATTTATCACCATTATATAATTTGCTTCCCACGATACCCTGAGCCACCATTCCGGCTAAAGTGAGTAAGCCTAGTGATTGATGAAGTAC
>CAYQXT010000123.1:0-9508 GCA_964421365.1 uncultured Bacteroidaceae bacterium | reverse complement strand
TCATTATTTCCGGCAACAACCATTGTGCGCACCGAGCCTACATATTTGGGTATATGTATCTTGTGTACATCTGTTTTTCCGGCTTTTAGAGTAAAAGGGCCTAAAAATTTTACTACTGGAGGGAAGCGACTGGCTTCTTTTTTCGCCTGCTCGGGCATCTCATCATCTCCCCCAATAGCCAACAGTTTTTCTAATTCTCCTCCATAAGCACCAATCACATCATCATAAAAATCGTAGGTTCTCACTCCCAAAGCTTCGTGGGCAAAAAAAGCTTTCCATGGATTTGGCGTTCGGAAGTTGGTTAAATCCAACAAACCATCATCTACAATAGCCACGGTATAAGTCATCTCCTTCTTATTCGCTTCCGAGACTTTAAGGGTAAAATCAGCATCTGATTCTAATTCGTCTGGCATTTTTAATACCGGTTTTAATTTGGTCTCCAGCGCTTCTACATCAATAGGAATAACCCCATAAAGCCGAATAGGAAGGTCGTTAGCTGTTGATGCATGAGGCTGCAACATAGTAACATTTACATATACATTAGGAACCATATCTTTAGTAATATCAAGACTTACTTTGTTCTCTCCTTTTTGACATTCTATCCAAAATTGTTTCAGCACCGAACTGGAATTTTCAATACTCACCAAAGCTCTACTCCCTTCGCTCCCAGGAATAATCAATTCGGCCTTTTGGCCTACCTGATAGTTTGTTTTATCCGAAGAGAAAATTAGCATGGTAGCTCCTTCGGGATTATTTCGCTGTGCACGGCCAGCCCAATCCGGCCAATCTACATACACCACCTTGGCCGAAGAATGGCCGGAGGTTAAATCCTCTACACGAACCATATAACGTCCCCAGTTTGGATATTTCACTTTTATACTCCATTCGGCCTTGCCCATCGAAGAGTTTACTGTTTTAGAACTCAAAAGTTTAGAATTCTGACTATACGAATAATTAGAAACCGTATTAGCCGAGACATCCCACCACCAGCGCCAACTTACTTTATAAAAACTAAATTTCAATTGATGAGAACTCATTACCAAATTACCGTCTTTATCTACTACAATAGCCTCTACTTTATGATTTTTATCAGTGAGTAGCATATGTCGAGCTTTGTCTCCCTTAGGCAATTTCAATCCTACATAACTATCATAAGGATAATAAGGAATACTCTTTGTGGCAATACTAAACTCACCTCCGGGTTCAAAAGCTTTAATAAAAAAATTAGCCTTCATAAATCCGGGTGCATTTTTTCCAAAATTTAAATAGATAGGAAAATTCACATAACCATTTTGGTCTGTTTTTCCATTAAAAATCGAAAAATCTTTTGCGTAAATGGTCTTAGTAATATCATTGAATGTGAAATCTTTAAGTTTTGCAAAAAAAGTATTTACCGGCACAATATTAGCCTGTACATCCACTTTCATATCCTTACCAATGGCACCATGCAGCCAGGCTACATTAATTTTACCCGAAGTAGATTGATTTCTGAAAATAGCATTATCGGCAATGCTCATTTTTATTTTTAGACGATTAGGCTTTACCGTTTCTATTTTCAATGTTTTAGAAAAATTTCTTTTACCTACTTTTACTTTTGCATAATAGGTTCCGGTAGGCGCATCTTGCTCTGTACTAAAAGCAAAAATATAAAAATTCTTAGAATTTTTAGTTTGTACCTGCTTGAAAACCATATCTCCCATAGGATTATTCACTTCGCAAATAATCGGATGATCATCGGGCAGAGGCTTAGCATTATCATTCAAAATAAAGCTCATATAAATACTATCGCCCGGACGCCATACGCCACGTTCAGTATAAATAAAGCCTTTTAGTCCATCCGATATTTCTTTGCCACTCACATTGAAACGGCTAAACGACAAGGAATAAGAATTATCTAATTTAATAAAACTAGCCTGCTTTCCATCTTTAGCAATAATAAAATAAGGCTTCTCTTTTTCGGATACCTTAAAAGACACAAAACCATCCGAACTACTTGAAGCCTCGGCAATCACTTGCTGCTGATAGTTATATAATGTAATTTCTACACCACTTAAAGGCTTTGTGTCCAATAGATTATTAACTACAACTTTCAGAATATGATCTTCTCCTTGTTTAACAATAATTCCTATATTGCTTGCCAAGATATTTTGTTTCAGAAAGTGATCATCTCTATAATAGGCTTTTTTACAAGGATTATCTCTATCTTCCCAATCATAATAATAATCATCTTCATAATAATCCCAATTCGATTCTTCGCCATAATCTGTCTCTTCATTCGAGTATGAATTTTTATCCTCATTATCCATATCGTCACATTGATAGCTGGAATAAGACTGACGGAAACGAACTTTTACACTATAAATAGCACCAGGCTCAACATTCAAGTATTTAGCCAAATCAATAGAATAGCGATTCCAATTTCCATATTCATCAGGGTCTTCAGTCAAATCAATCTCTTTCTGAAAAATCACTTTTCCAACTCTACGTAGCTCATAATTTCCACCTAAATTATTAACCTGTAGAAATTGTAATATATTGTCCTCAAATATTTTAGTTACTTCAAAATCGACTTTTTTTAAGCCTACAGCATCAAAAGCATAAATTAATCCTTCTGAAGAATTGGGGAGAATAACCCCTTTATTGGCCGCTTTTAATTGAGGTTTTAATACACTAAAACTTAAGTTAAATTTCTGGCTTTTCTTGAGCCGAAAGCCCAAAATGTTTTTAATCCCCTGCGAAATTTGTAATACTTTTTCACCAGTAAGCTTATAGGAAGGATAAATTTTTACGGTATTTCCTTCTATCTCAATCTTTATTTTTGAATAGTTTCCCAAATCAAACAATCCATTAAAATTTTGCTTGGCACTGATGGGGTCGCTAAAATTAACCTTTATATAAGGTGTATTTTCATGCACAACATAAGCATTCAGAGCATAAAAATCATTTAAAGCCGGTATGATAATATCTTTCTCCCCTTTTTTCTTCACTCCCAAAGATTTAGCATCATAAGAAATTGATAGAGTTTGCTCGTCTTCAATCCGTTGTATTTTATCAATAGAAAAAGGCATTCGTAAAGCCTCGTTACTATTCAGCCAGCGAATAGGAATCTGTTTACCCCCTAATTCAGCTTTAAGGACTTGTTCTAGCTTATCCTTATCAACATCATCGCTAAGCACTATTGTTCCTGTCAACTTTTGCCATTTTAGAGCTTTAGTATCGGTAGTCTGTAAATTATCCGTTTTTATAGTAATGATTAAAGGTCTTACTCGAAATTGAAAAGAAAAATCTTTTAATTTATCATCCACCTTAAAAAGGACACCCAGTTTAAAATGCGCAACATAAGACTCTTCCGAGGTCAACGGCTCATCAGGAATAAATTCTACGGTATAATTATCAGGAAAAGAAACACTTCCCTTAATTGAAGGCGAAAAATCAAATATCTTTTTATCTTTCAACGCATCCGAATTCTTAATTTTTTGCTTTAATTTAACGACAATACTTTCGTTTTTTGAAATTTCTCCGGCAGTATATGCAGTTATATATTGGTAATAATCAGAGATATTCGAAGTAACAATCGCCTTTTTACCACACGAAAATACCAGACTTACTAAGCCAGTAAACACAATTAACCTTATAGTTCTCCAGTTTATTCTCATAATTTAATATTTAACAAAATATAAAACAAGGTACAGAATAATTAAAACAGGACAATAAAATCTTCACAATTTTTTACGCAGAAAGGCTAAGAATTTTTTCACCGATTACTTAAGATTATTATGATTAATTAGATTACCAACAACATATCCTAAAACTCAGCGTTTTATTTTTCTTTAACATAATCCGTCATAGAAATTCCAAATAATTAACGTACAATTTAATTATTGAACAAAATTAGTCATTCCTAATTGGTAAATTAAAGTCAGCGTACTATTCTTAATTATTGAACAAAATAAGTAATTTGTAATTAAATGAATTAGTAATTATCCCAAACTCAGCGTACTATTTCATAAGAAAAAAAAGTAAATTTTATTTATGGAAAAAATATTTTTAGTAATCTAAAGAAAAACAAAAAGAAATTGTATCTTTAAATTTTAAAATTAAATTAAACATTATGAAAACAAGAAAATTCATTTTAGCCCTAGTTGCTTTATTTACTTTTGCGGCAATACAGCCAGCGGTAGCACAAAAAACGGATAAACAGTTAAATAAAGACATTCACAAACGTGCCGATCGTACAGCTCGAAAAGAAGCTAAAAGGCTAACTAAAAAAGAAGGCTGGAAAGTATTTCCGGGAGCATTACCTATTGAAAAAATGCTAGAAAAATCTTATAAAATGCAGTACGATACAGATGAAGATGGACAACCCAGATATATTACGGCATCCGGTAACGGAGTAGGCGGTTCGCGTACAGCTGCTAAATTAGCTGCTATCGAGACCGCTAAAAACGAATTAGCTGGCTTAATTGAAACACGTATGGCTCAACTGATTAGTACAAATATTGCGAATCTTCAACTTTCTACCGTTGATGCAGAGTCAGAGACAAAAGTAATTGCTTCTGCTAAAAATTTGGTAGCCATGACTTTATCAGGAGTCCGTCCTATTGTAGTTCTCTATCGCGACAGAAGTGCTATGAAGAAAGCAAAGGATGTTGATCGTCAAAGCCGATTAAAAAAGGGGAAAGTAGAAGTTCAGGTAAGATTATTTTATAGTGAAGAGAATGCTTCAAAAGTGGCTAAAAAGGCTATCAAACAAACTCTTAAAGAAGATTTAAAAAATAACGAAGAAGATTTGAAAAAATTAATGGACTTGTAGATAATTATTAATGAGTTCAATAAAAATAAAAGGCTTAGGCTTTATTGCCTAAGTTTTTTTTTATAGACACTATTTTAACCGACTACACTCTATTTCATCTTTGCTCAAGCCGGTCTCTTCCATTATAGCCTCAACCACCTCACCATATTTAAACATATTTTCCACTAACTTTATCATAGCCTCTTCCTCTCCTTGCTTCTTTCAAAAAGGCAATCATATTAGCTCGCTCTTTTAATTCCTGCAAATATTCATCCTCAGCATTCATCTGATCTTCCAAATCAGGAAATACTATATAACCGTTTTTTCTGCCATTTCCTATACATTAGTCAAATATACAATGATTTATTTTTTTAAAAAAACATTTTAACAAATTTTATCGAAAGCTATTTGTATATATGACTGCCAAGTTCTATTTTTCGGAAAATTTAAAAAATATGAAAAAAAAATTAGTAATTATCCTTCCCATTAGTTTAATACTTTTAGGATTAGCTGCTTTTACAACAAAAACGTATATTGAAAAAGATAAATTACTTTTAGACATAGTATATCAAAGCCTAACACAATTTCATTATCAAAAAAATAAATTTAACGACAATTTTTCCAAAGGGATCTATAAAGATTTTATAGATGCCTTAGATCACAATAAAACTATTTTTTTAAAATCAGATATTAAAGTGTTCAAACCCTTTCAACTATTAATAGATGATTTAACCAAAGCGGATAGATTAGATTTTTTTGACATTGTAAACTCTACTTATGAAAAACGATTTTCTCAAATAGAAACATACTTCAAAGAGATTCTTGCAAACCCATTTGATTTCAAAAAGAAAGAATCTATCGAAACAGAAACCGATAATATCGACTATTGCAAAACCACAGCAGAACAAAAAGAACGTTGGCGCAAAGCACTCAAATATCAAGCCCTAACGCGCATTTATAACACACTGAAAAACAACAAAAGAACACATGCAAAAAATGATACCGTAAAATTACTTAGCTTTGTGCAGGCAGAAAAGCAGACACGTACAAGAATGCTAAAAGAGTACAAAGACTGGTTTCATCGACTCTCAAAATATGACAAGCAAGATCGTTTTGGCTGGTATTTAAACGTTATAGCCGGTTATTTCGATCCGCATACAAACTATTTTCCACCAAAGGATAAAGAGAATTTTGATATAAGCATGAGCGGCCAATTAGAAGGCATAGGTGCAACGCTTACGATAAAAGAAGGTTACGTAAAAGTAGCTAGCTTAGTGCCCGGAGGACCGGCTTGGAAAGAAGGAGAATTAAAAGCCGGAGACTTAATCTTATCCGTAGCTCAAGGCAAGCAAGAACCTGTAAATATAGTAGATATGCGTTTAGACAATGCAGTGCAGCTTATACGAGGAAAAAAAGGAACAATGGTACATCTGGGGATAAAAAAACAGGATGGAACCCTATCTAGCATTTCTATAAAACGCGATATTGTAATAATATCAGAGACCTATGCCCGATCAGCAATTTTCCAACTCAAGAAAAAAAAAGAAAAAGTTGGGTATTTATACCTACCAAAATTTTATGCTGATTTTCAAAAACAAAATGGCCGCAGATGTGCCACAGATGTAAAAAAAGAACTCATAAAACTAAATAAAGCCGGGGTTTCAAGTCTAATTATAGACTTACGCAACAATGGAGGCGGATCATTAACAGATGTGGTTAAAATGTTTGGTTATTTTATTACCAAAGGCCCAGTTGTCCAGATAAGAAATAATAAAGGCCAAATCAATGAGCTAAAAGATACTGATCCTTCCGTTGTATTCGATAAACCAGTCGTAGTAATGGTTAACGAAGGAAGTGCCTCTGCTTCAGAAATTTTTGCAGGAGCCGTTCAAGACTATCATCGCGGAATAATTATAGGCTCTCCTTCTACCTTTGGGAAAGGTACAGTTCAGCGTTTTATCAATTTTGATCAGCTAGTGCCATCCACCTATAATGAATTAAAACCACTAGGAGCCCTTAAAATCACCATTCAAAAATTTTACAGAGTAACAGGTGCAAGTACCCAACTAAAAGGAGTAGCTTCAGATATTGTCCTACCGGATTTATATAAATATATCCCTATGGGCGAAAAAGAACAAGAACACGCCATGGTCTGGGATCAGATTAAAGCTTCACAATTTACACCATGGGAAAAATCAAATATTGCTAAAATTGCCAGCTCAGAAAACAAAAAAATAGAAAATGACACCTTATATAATCTATTAGAACAAAGTGCTCTGAGAATGCGTCGCCTTAAAAAAGAAACTTCATTTCCAATGAATTATGATGCCTACTCCCAATTAATGGCCACACGCAACAAGGAATATAAAAAATTTGATGTATTGAAGAAAACAAAATCAAAATTAGAGATAAAAGCCTTAAAAGAAGACTTAACAACCATGGAAAATGATAGTACGCAGACAAAAATATGGAATTCCTGGATAAAAAATCTACAGAAAGATTACTATCTTGATGAAGCATACCGAATAGCCTCAGAATTAAAATAAAATTTAAGAAAAACAATAAACTACTAAAATTTATCTTAGAGCGCCTATTCCGGCTTTACGCTTATAGCCACCTCACCAAAGGCAACAAAAATAGCCAAAAAAAGGAGTTCTGTCCCGCCACTCTTTTTTTGGCTATTTTTGTAAGCCTTTGGTTTCGCCGGGCTATCGCTTCAATCCGGGGCGCAAAGCCGTAAAACCAATCAGCACCCGTTTATTAGGCACTTTCGTTCTACAAAATTGAATATTATTGGCAAATAATAAATTTGTCTCTATTCCAATCCGAAATACAATTTCAGATTATCAGAGATAATATTAGTAGTAGAAACTTTGCGTTAAAAACAATCGAAAATAGCATAATAGAGAATAAAGACGTAAATTTGCAATATGAATAAAAATGCAAAAACATATAAAAATCCGAGTGAATTTATAAACAGATTGAGCATAGAATATGCACAATCCGTAACAGATAAACATAAAAAGGATAATGGTCAATTTTTTACACCTGCCGAAATAGCTTTACACATTGCAAGTTTATCTAAGCTAAATAAAGAAACCATTTCTATTTTAGACCCAGGTATTGGAACAGGTATCTTAACATCTTCGATTATTGAAAAATTGATTGAAACAACGGAAATTAAATCAATTCACTTAACAGCTTATGAAACAGATTTAAACATAATTCCTTTAACCGAAAAATCATTACAGTTTATTAAAGGCTGGCTTTTCAAGAGAAATGTAAGTTTTGACTATAATTTACATACAACTGATTTTGTGTTAGAAAACGCAAAATATTTGACAAAAAAGCCAAATGAAGAAAAAACTTATGATATTGTTATTTCAAATCCACCATATTTTAAAATATCAAAATCTGACAAAAGAGCAATAGTGAGTAAATCAATAGTTTATGGACAGCCAAATATTTATTTTCTTTTTATAGCGATTTCTGCAAATTTAATAAAAGAGAATGGTGAATTACTGTTCATAACACCCAGAAGTTTTGCGGCAGGACAGTATTTTAAACTATTTAGACAAAAATTCTTTTCAACAATAGCTTTAAATCATGTTCACATTTTCAATTCTCGAAATACAGCTTTCAAAAAAGACAAAGTGTTGCAGGAAAATATTATATTTAAGGCAAAAAAACTTAATGGTGTAATTCCTGAAACAGAAATTTCGATTTCTGAAGGGCTAAAAGATATTGACAACAGCACTACTTTTAAATATAAATTCAACGAATTAGTAGATTTAAAAAGCAAACAAAAGATACTTTACTTGCCAACAAATAAAAAAGAATTTGAAGTAATTCAACTTTTTAAATCGTGGACTAACAAACTCATAGATTTTAATATAAAAATATCAACCGGACCGGTTGTGCCTTTTAGAAGCACAGAGTTTTTAAGAGCTGAAAAAAAATCAGAGAATAATGTTCCTTTATTTTGGCTGATAAATACACAAAAGATGGAATTATCACACCCACTCAGTAAACCCGATAAACCACAATGGATTGAGTTTACAAAAAGGTCAATTCCAATACTTTCCGAAAATAAAAACTATATTTTCTTGCGACGTTTTAGTGCAAAAGATGACAAAAGTAGATTGATTGCTACGCCATATTTTGCAAATGAATTTAATACTCGAAAAATTGGAATTGAAAACCATCTAAACTATATTTATCGACCTGACGGACAATTAAGCGATAATGAAATTTTTGGCATTTCGGGTTTATTAAATAGTATTCTTTTTGATACTTATTTCAGAACTTTTAACGGAAATACACAAGTAAGTGCAACGGAATTAAAGGAAATGAACTTCCCTGATTGGCAAACAATAAATGATATTGGCGAGAAAATAAAGAACATAAATTATAAAAATTTAGAGTTGATTAATGAAATTATTGAAACAGCTTTAAATTTCAATTTAACTACTAACAATGAACAAAATAGAAGAAACTCAAATAATATTGAAAACGTTAGGGTTGCCAAAAGCTCAACAAAACGAAATGTCGGCGTTAACACTTTTGGCACTTTGCAATATTAAAGAAACCGACAACTGGACAAATGCTCAGAAAGTAAGTTTAGGTGTGTCAAAAGGAATAATGACATTTATGCAAGACTATTATCAGCGTGATTATGCCCCAAACACGAGAGAAACTGTAAGAAGGCAAGTTTTG
>CAYQXT010000122.1:0-9642 GCA_964421365.1 uncultured Bacteroidaceae bacterium | reverse complement strand
GCATAGTATAAAAACTTGACTTGTCTTAATTTTTCTTTTATATTTGCTTAACATAACTAAAATTAGGAACTATGGCTAATGTATATAAAGGAAGAAATGGAGCTCTATGCTTTGGAAGAATTGGAAAAGACGGAATTATTTATGACAAAGTAAACTCCTCTATATCAATTGGAAGAATCGACTTCCCCAACAATTGTGTCTATGATAGCCTTGGCGAATTTATTGGAAGAATTGACCAAAAAGGAAGGATTTATAGGAGTAAAACCGGAACAAAAAAATGTATAGGCAGGATTGATTATAATGGCTTTGTTTATGACTCTGCCGAAGGTAAGCATGTGATTGCCCACGTTCAACGATCGGAAGAAATGTACGGAGCGGCTTTTTTTCTTCTCTCAAAAGTAAAAGAAGAATTATTAAACAATAACTAATATTTTAATATGAACAGGGAACTATTATTTTTTAGCTTATTTTTAGTTTTTTTTACTATATCTTCTAAAGCACAAACAAAATTAGATACTTTAGATAGTGAGATTTCTTATATCACAAAAAAAAAATATGTAATCAAAAGTATTAGTTTTTTCCCTGATTCTAATTGGGTTGTTATTTATGAAAATAATGCATTTACTGTTTCAAATATACCCAAGCCCATTTTAACAGAACTAACAAAATTAAATAAAAACGGAGAGACGATCAAAAAAGCTATTGCTATCGACTCTTCCTTTTTGATTCTCTACAATCAACGTTCATTCTACTGCCGGGCTTGTAATACTAAGATGTTAAATGACCTGAAAAAAATTTATAACCGTACATCCGAAATTTACGATGTTTACGGAAATAGTAAAAAATATGCCATCGTTTATGGTAATAATGAAGTTTTCACCAGTTTTCCCTTACAAAATCTAGTGGAGAAAATAAGCTCATTGAGAAAAAGGGAATTAACAATAAAGCAAATCATTTTTTCTTCAAATGGCTGGTTGATAAGTTACGGAAAAGCTGGAATTGCTGCCTATAATTTTTCTGATGATTTCTTAAAACAACTGGATAAAATAAAAACAGAAAAAAAACAAATTGAATATATTACTCATTTTAAAGATATCTGGTATATCGTTTATGAGAAAAATAGAATCTTAAAAATAAATCAGTCAACGAATAGAATGTAAATCAGTTAACCATACAACATTCTAACAGTCAACAAAATACACACAAACACTTGATTTGCAATAAGATTTAATTTACAAAATTTGGCAAACTAAATTTTATTGCTATTATTGTACTGGATTTATGAAAAAAGACTTTAGAATGGATATGTTATCAAAAATACAAAATAAGCTTCTGCAACGCAAAGCAAATTCCGTAATCCGAAAAGTTAAGTATTCCAGCTTAGCCACGGCTAAATCTATTGGAATCATCTTTGATGCAACTGATGAAGAAAATTATTTAAAATCAATACAATTCATTAAAACTCTAAATAAAAATCAAATACAGACTCAAGCTATTGGCTTTTTAAAAAAACGAGATACAGAAAATCATCTACCTCTCCACCCCGGCGTTCGTTATACGCCCTATTCATCCATAACTCCCTATTCAAAAATAAAGGATAAAAATGTACGTTATTTTTTGTCAAAAGAATTTGATATTTTGATTTCTTTAAACCTCGAAAAGAATTTTTCGATAAAATTATTAATCGCCTTATCTAAAGCCAAGCTTAAAGTAACCCAATTTTCAGAACCCTACTTATACGATATTCAAATTGTTGCAAAAAACAAAAATTTAGATTTTTATTCAAAACAGATATTACATTATCTGAGTACGATTAAATATATAGGTTGATAAATTCACAATTAAATTCTATCTTCGTACTTAATTTAATTTTAATTCTAAAGTATGGAGTTTGAAAAATTTGAAGGAACAGGAGTGGCAACAATAACTCCTTTTCGATCGGACGAAAGTATTGATTTTCCTGCCTACAAAAAGCATATTAATTTTCTGATTAAAAATGGAGTTGATTATATCGTTACACTTGGGACAACTGCCGAAGTAGCCACCTTTTCGGACGATGAGGCAAGAGCGATTGTTGATTTCACTATTGAAACAGTAGATAAACGCGTTCCATTGGTAGTAGGAATTGGAGGAAACCACACCCGCTCGGTTATTCAAAAATTTAAAAACTTTAATTTTAGCGAAATTGATGCAATTTTATCAGTTGCACCATACTACAATAAACCCACACAAAAAGGACTCTACGAACACTATAAAGCAATTGCATTGGTAGCACCCAAACCAATAATATTGTATAATGTGCCCTCGCGCACCTCTAAGAATCTCGAAGCAGATACCGTTTTAAAATTAGCGAATGATTTTAAAAATATTATAGCCGTAAAAGAAGCCTCAGGAAACTTAGTTCAGGCCTCAAAGATTATTAAAGACAAGCCGAAACATTTTGCTCTTATCTCTGGTGATGATTTATTAAGCCTACCACTGATTTCCATTGGTGCCATAGGTGTTATTTCAGTGAGTGCCAATGCCATACCAAAATTATTTTCAGAAATGATACATTGGGCACTCAGCGGGAATTACGAAGAAGCTCGCAAGCACCATTTGCAATTAATCGAATTTATGGAAGCATTATTTGCAGAGAATAATCCTGGCGGAGTGAAAGCTGCCCTTAAATCACTTGGGCAGATTCAAAATAATTTGAGACTTCCTTTAACCCGTGTTAGTAAATCAAATTATCAAACTATTGCTAAACAATTAAGCGATTTAGGATTATTATAATATGCAAAGTCAACAAACAATTTGATAATCAGCAAATAATTATTAAATACTAACTTTAGCAAAGTTTCTATTTTTAGGTATTTACAATAAATATAACAAACTATTGAATAAAAATATATTTGCTAAAATAATTTTCCCGATAGCTACCGATGGTTTTACCTACGAAATTCCAGAGCAAATGCAAGGAATAATAAAAGTTGGTATGCGAGTTTTGGCTCCTTTAGGGAAACGAAAAATTCAGGCAGGAATAGTCATTTCCATAAATAATGAAATTCCTGCTTTCCCCACAAAACCAATATACTCCATTTTGGATGAAAAATTTACAACTTTTGAAAAAAATATAGAATTTTGGCTTTGGTTAGCCTCATATTATATGTGTACGCCCGGCGAAGTGATGAAAGCGGCACTACCGGCTCTGCTAAAAATGGAAAGTCGCAGTAAACTCTACGCCAATCGGCAAAAAGTAGATAATAGTAATGCCCAAGAAGATTTTATTCGCAAATATGTAAATAAAAACCCTTCGATTACCATAGAGCAACTCAGCAAAGTTTTCAAACTCAAGTCCGAACTAAAAATAATACAAAATCTTTTAAATAAAAAAGTCCTTTTTATCGAAGAAGAAATTAAATCCGATTATAAAAATCTTACTCAGTCATACATAAAACTAAATGCCAAATTTAAAGAAGAAACAGCTATTCATCATTTTTTTGAGCAGAACAAACGTGCACCCGCTCAAAAGCATTGCTTAGAACAGTTTTTACTTCTCGGTAATGGAGATTTAAAAGCTGAAATAAGCCAGAAAAAACTACTAAAGCATTCGAATAATTCGATTTCAGCCCTGAGAGCACTCATAAAAAAAGAAATTTTTCAAGAATTTCAGAAAAAAATCTCCAGAGTAAAATCCATAGAAAATAAACTAATTCCCCCAAGCAAGCTTAATGAATATCAACAAACTGCCTTTAATGAGATAACTAATATTTTTCAGGCAAAAAAAGTATGTTTATTACATGGCGTAACTTCCAGCGGAAAAACAGAAATATATATTCAATTAATACAGAATAGTTTAACCCAAAATAAACAAATTCTCTATCTATTGCCCGAAATAGGACTTACAAACCAGATTGTTACACGTTTGAGTAAACATTTTGGTCGCAAAATAGCCGTATATCATTCAGCCATTGGCGATGCCGAACGTTACGAAATATGGCAAGAGCTTCTTAAAGCTGAAGAGTCTAACATAAAAATCATTCTGGGTGTTCGCTCGTCTATCTTTTTGCCTTATTCAAATTTAGGCTTAATAATAGTGGACGAAGAGCACGAAAGCACTTATAAACAATACAATCCGGCACCTCGCTATCAGGCACGCGATGCAGCCATTATTCTGGCGCAACAACAAGAGGCCAACATCCTGCTCGGAAGCGCAACACCGTCCGTAGAAAGCTATTTTAATGCCCTAAGCGGAAAATTCGGATTGGTTGAACTCTCGCAACGTTACAAGGACAAAGCACTCCCCGAAATTCGGATAATAAACATGGTTTTTAAAAGTAATCAGTTAAAACATTCTATATTAAGTCGCCCTTTGATGCAAGAAATAGGAAAAGCGCTTAGTAAAGAAGAGCAAATCATCTTGTTCCGCAACCGACGTGGCTTTTCGCCTATATTACAGTGCGCCGACTGTGGACATATACCCAAATGCAAGCACTGCGACGTAAGCATGACCTATCACAAAAACGATAATTTACTAATCTGCCATTACTGTGGTTATAGCATTAAAAATCAAGGCAAATGTTCAAATTGCAATTCTAATAATCTGCAAATGCTTGGCTATGGCACACAACGTGTAGAAGAAGAATTAGAACAGAAATTTTCGGATTATCGGATAGGGCGCATGGATGTAGATACAATGAATAAAAAAAATGCGTATCGCCGGATTATTGAAGAGTTTGAAAATCAGAATATCCAAATTTTGGTAGGTACCCAGATTTTAGCTAAAGGACTAGATTTTGAGCATGTAAATACGGTGGGAATATTAGATGCCGATGCTATTATCAATTTACCTGATTTCAGAAGCCACGAAAGAGCCTTTCAATTGCTCACTCAAGTGAGTGGACGAGCCGGAAGGCATAGCGGAAGTGGTAAAGTACTCTTACAAACTCGCATTCCGGCACATCCCGTAGTTCGTTTCGTCTCCCAAAACGACTATAAATCATTTATCAACAATGAATTAAACGAAAGAAAGCAATTTCAATATCCTCCTTTTTCCCGAATGCTCAAATTGACTATACTACACAATTCAGAAACAAAAGTAAATCAATTCTCATTTTTGCTGGCAAATATCCTTAAAAAAAAATTTAAAAATAATCTACTTGGACCAATTATTCCTTATATCTCTCGTATTCAGCGAAAATACCAAATGCAAATACTCATCAAATTATCCCGAAATTCAGCCATAGTCCATCAAAAAAATTATATAAAACACTGTATTCAAAAGCTCAAACAGCAAGAGGGATTCTCAAGCGTTCAGGTAATTATGGATGTTGATCCCTATAACTAAGACGTGGTGATAGATAAAGATACATGGTGATAGATTATTATTCAAATATTGCAAATCGTAATCTTTATCAACAATGTATCACAAGCATATTTCCAAATTTCATTTATTTTTCCAACCTTTTCATAATATTGCGTCTTCTTAATAAGAAACAATCAGCGATTTGAAAAAGACCAATAAAACAGAACAACTGTTTATGCAACATGCCCGGCAAATGTACAATACAGCTTTGCGCATTACCGGCAATAAACAAGATGCCGAAGATGCCCTGCAAGAGGCTTATATAAAAGCATTGACAAATATCCAAAACTTAAAATCAAAGGTACATTTTGGCGGCTGGCTAAAAAAAATAGTCGTGCACGAAGCCATTAATTTTCATCGCTCAAAAATTCATTATGTCGATATAGAGACAGTGAACACTCTACCTGATGAGTATGAAGATAAAAATTGGTTTCCCGAGGTGAGTATGAAACAAATTAACAGTGAAATTCAGCACCTACCCGATGGAGCACGTTTAATCTTTAGTCTGTTCTTGCTCGAAAATTATTCGCACAAAGATATCGCTATACTTCTCGGCATTTCAGAATCGACATCCAAAAGCCAATACCATAGAGCAAAAAAAATATTAAAAGTAAAATTAGCAAAAAAAATCAGCAATGGATAATTTAGAAAAATATATTAAAGAAAATCGCTTACTTATAGATACCGAAAATTTAAGCGAAAATTTCAAAAATCGTTTGCAAGAAATTATTCACATTCAAAAGCGTAAGCAAACATTAAAACGAATTTATTGGCTGGCAGCCGCCTCTCTTATCCTGTTTTCTTTCCTTTGGCTAAAAAATAAAGACAAGTACTCTCCTACTCTGTACTATAATACCCAAGAAATAAGTACAAAAAAATTATCGCAAGAAGAGCACTATTATGTGCGCCTTATCAATCAAAAAATATCCGGCATAGAAAACGAAAATATAAAAAAAGAAAATATAATCTATTTCAATAGCTTTATTTTACAGTTAAAAAACCTCGACAAACAATACGAACTATGCCAAAAGCAAATTGAAAAACAAGGATATACCCAAGAACTGATACAACAAACCATATACATCTACCAATTAAAACTAAATGTGCTGCAAATGATGCAAATCGAAATCAACAAAATAAATAATAGAACAAAAACTAAAAGCAATGAAAAAGAAAAAATCAGAATTTATTAAGAGAATCATTACTTTACTATTTTTCTGCGGACTGATGATAAATAGCACCCATGCGCAATCCATGGACACAACGATGAAACAATCTACACCCTTAAAATCGGGAGATGTTGTGTACCTGAATAGCCATTTTTATGATGTCAATTTTATAAGCTGGCAAAAGAACGAAATTCGTGTAGAGTACCATTTCAGTATTGAAGGCGATGATAGTGAAATAAAAGATTTTTACAAAAATGTAAACGACTTAATGAGAGAACAATTAGAAACTGGTTCCTCGCAAAAAAACATTTCCTTACCCATCAAAAATTATCAAAGGATAAATCGAAAAATCACACTGAAGCTCATTAACGGACATAAAAAATTTGAATTTACAAAATTTAATGTTTCGCTAACCGTATATACATCCCAAAACAATGATTTAAACATAAATAGCAACTTTATTAAAATCGTAATTTCCGATTTAGAGGCCGATGTCAAATTAGATATTAATAGCACTAAACTCACTATGGGAAACTGTAAAGAATTGAATCTAAAAGCCAATTTTTGTAAAAATATAAACATTGGAAATGTTGAAAAAGCAAATCTTAATATGAATTCCTGCTCTCTAAATCTCAGATTGATAGACAAGGATTTGCAACTTAAAGCCAATTTTTCAACAATTAGTATAGGTAATATTGGAGGAAATGCCGATATAGTTATAAATAGCTCTAGTTTTAAAACCCAAAGCATGCAAGAATTAGATTTAAAAGGCAATTTTTTGAGAAATTTTGATGTACAGAAGGCAAAAAATGCAAAAATTCAGGTTAATTCCTCAAAAATAACCATTAATCAACTAGATGATATTGAATTAACAAATACCTCTTTCTCTAATTTTAAACTAAACTCACTCCATAGTATTTATATAGGTAATTCAAACAGTTCGGAATTTGATATTGGCTCTATAAAAAATTGCAGCATAAATCAAGCTTCTTTTTCTAATTTCAAAATTGGCCAACTATCGGGTAGCTTCAGCGCCAAAGCCAATAGTGGCAGTATAAAAATCAATCAAATCATGAAAAACTTTAAAAATATTGAAATTAATGGTCAATTTGTAGATATTGATTTAAGCGGGAGCTCAAATTGTGAGTTCAAAGTAGAAGCCTTTCTGACTTTCCCTGATTACAATTTTAAAGGTATCAAATACAACCGAAAAACACAAAACCTAAATACCGATATAATTACTGGCTACAAAGGAAATTCGACCAACAAGCTTCCACTTATTAAATTTAATTGCAAAAGCTGCGATATAAAGCTACAATAATATACCGTGCATGTATAGCATTTTACTATACCTGCTTTTGTTTATTTCAGACATTAGTAAGCTAGAAAAAAGCATTTACAGATTCAGAAGCATTGAAGATAAATTATGAAATAATTAACACTAATATTTTTTCTTAAACAATAACTATTCCTATCTTTGCATAATTATTAATTAAAAATTAAAAAATTATGAATAAAATAGGAATTGACAAAGAAAAAGCAAAAAAAATTGCTAAAAAACTAAATTTATTATTGGCCGATTATCAAATTTTTTATCAGAATGTACGCGGATTTCATTGGAACATCAAAGGAGAGAAATTTTTTGAACTCCATTTAAAATTTGAAGAACTTTATAATGACCTGCAAATAAAGATAGACGAAATTGCCGAGCGAATTCTGACCCTCAGCGAAAGTCCTTTACATAGTTTTAGCGATTATCTGGAGAAATCTGATATTCAAGCAGTAAAAAATATGAAAGAGGGGAAAAAATGCGTAGCCAATATTCTGGATAGCTTTGAGAAAGTAATCATCCGCCAACGCGAGTTATTAAATTTATCGGCCGGAGCAGAAGACGAAGGCACGAATGCACAAATGAGCGACTATATTCGCGAACAAGAAAAATTAGTCTGGATGTATTCCTCCTTTTTAGGATAAAAATATACAAAGCCTACAAAAAACATTAATTTTTGTAGGCTTATCAAAAAAAAATGGAACATAATTTTTTTAAATGCTGAATTCTAAACAAAATGGAATAACATATATTTCTATTGATTGGGGATAAATTCCCTGAGATGAGCGTTCAAACAACGCATGGAATGGTAAATATCCCCAGCGTTATGCTGAGAAATAGGTTGTACTTTTTAGTCATCCGGCTGATTTCACACCTGTTTGTACTACTGTATTTGTAGCTTTCCAAAAACGTAAAGCTCAATTTGATGCTATCAACACCGAACTTATTAGTTTATCCTTCGATCAGGTATTTTCTCATATCAAATGGGACGAATGGATTAAAGAAAAATTGGATGTAGAGATTGAATTTCCAATTATTGCCGATGCCAAGGGAGAAATAGCCGAGCGTATCGAAATGGTACACCCCAACAAAGAGTCTCAGACAGTTCGTGCAGTTTTTATTATCGACACTAAAGCTATTAACGCCTAATTTTATACTATCCACAAGAAGTAGGCCGAAATATGGATAAAATTATTCGTAATATCAAGGCCTTACAAGTATCAGATACTGGAGCTGCTATACCTACCAACTGACCAAATAATGAACTCATTGGCGACCAGGTAATTATTCCACCTGCCACCAAGCAAAGCTCTATACAATAATAGACGGATAGTATAGCCATCATTGCTTAAAGCCTGTGGATAGAAAAAATGCCCACCGGATTAGGCGAGCATTCTATAAACTTTATACAGTCTGAATAGTTTCCACTATTTCCATTCCATGTTTAATAGCTTCCTCATTCATCGGAATCAATTTATGATGACGTTCGGGAAGTGATTTTTTTAATCCTTTTACCACATTTTCCATTTCAACAATTGGGAAAAGTTTCAGAAAACCACCCATAACAATCATATTAAAAGTCTTCAGACTACCCATTTTCCCAGCTTCTTTGGCAGCAGGAATATGGTATATATTTATATCCTTCCGAGCAGGTTTACGGGTAATTCCGTTGCTGTCATAAAGCAAAGTTCCACCCGATTTCACCATATCTTCAAATTTATCCATAGATTGCTGATTCAGGATAATGGCCGTATCAAAATTTTGAAGGATAGGCGAGCTAATACGCTCATCACTGA
>CAYQXT010000121.1:0-9669 GCA_964421365.1 uncultured Bacteroidaceae bacterium | reverse complement strand
TTTATACTTTCATGATCCTGCCGATGAGGTAAACACCTACACCATAAGAACGCTTACCTATGTAAACAAAAAACGAGTTTATGAAGGCAATCTTATGGGAGAGTACTTTTCTGTTTTTACCCTATATAAAGATTTAGAATTCAATGGTGCTACCAAAGAATTAACAAGCTCTTTCAGGCTTACAAATACCGATGAACATTTCGTCATACAATTTCAGCTATGCACCATGTCTGCTGACCTCATTCAATTTTTCCAAAGTCAACAAGATTACGACACCAGTATGGAAACTCCTGTATTTGGAGAACAAATACCCATTTACTCCAATATTGAAAACGGATATGGGATTTTTGCCGCCTACAATGCAGATACCATAAATATTCCACTTTACAGACAAATATATACCTGGTAAAACCACGAAATTTATCCCTAGTTTTTGTTTACCACATAAACTCCATTGTCGGCACAGAGCACAATTCCGGCCAAAGTAGAAAACACCAAAGAATCTGCCGAAGCCTCTTTTACCGAATAATTGGCCAATACCGACATATCGGCGGCATTTCGGATTTCTATGGCATCATCTTGTGCCACTATCAAATAATTGTTTTGCAAAATATCGAAATTAAAATACTCGCCTAAATCCTGTGAATATTCCTGTAGTTTTAAGCCTTGCAACTTAAAAAAACGATGCTTGATTTTGCTTTTCTCCTTATAAGTATAAACACCATAATCGGCTCTTTGAATAATAGTTAAAACATTCCTATTTATTCGTAAAGCACTCAAATTTCCTTTAAAATTGTAGAAAATATGATTCCTGCCGCCCGAAAGTTGTATCCAGCTTTCTTTGGGCTTAAATCCTTGTTCAAAAACCTCAATACGTTCAATGCGAATATCATTATACACAATTTCGTCTGTATAGAGTTTATACAAAGCGTCTTCGGACAAAAGAGTAAGGATGTTGCCATATTGAACTACTTTGGCAGACTGGCCAAAATAAATATTTTTAATAGGCTCTGCATGTTTTTCTATTCCCCAAAACCACTGTTTGCCTATGCGAGCCAGGACTGTTTTTTCGGACAAATAAAGGGCATCAAAATCGGCCTTAGCAAAAGTTTTGCGCAGAACAAGACTCCCTTTTTGAATGCTTTCGTATAAATACCAATGCTTTTTATCGGCAATAAATCCAAAGCGTTGATTAAAATCAACCTCGAGATAATTTCCAGTAAAAATTTGCTGAATAAAAACCGCTCCATCAACAATAAGCGGTACTGACACTTTTTTCCGAACCACCGGCTGCCTCTTTTTGCCCAAATGGAAGCGATAGCGTTTGCCCTGCAAATAAAAATCATCGAAAACAGACTGAAAATCAGCAGACAAAGCTTCGTAACATTTAGGTCGCTTAATGCCGTCTACAAAAATAGGTAAACGGTTGAGCATTCGGTCTTTCAAGGCTTTGAACTGCGGATGCATACCCTTAAAGGGATGTGTAAAACTAAGCATATAAAAAGCCAGTACCGAGAGGGCGAAAAAATCGCTCCCCTCTCCTACTCCTCCACCTTTGAGGTAATCGCGTACATCTTCGAGCAGCACGCCCGAATGCCGGTGATAAGGACTTTGAAAAGAATCGGTATCTATAATTTTAAAACTAAAATCCTGAGTATTCAGCATAATATTATAGGGGTTAAAATCCCCGATAATAATCTGATTTTTATGTGCTTGTTCAATAGCTCCAGCTAAATTTTCTATGAGTTGCAACTTCTGACCGGCATCCACACCGTTTTTCCGACAAAATTTTTTGCTAAATAAAACAGATACTGGCTGATATACATCATTCAGAAAAGGCATGATATAACCGGCCAAAGTCTTTTTCTTATACAGAATATCGCTTGGTAACAGAAAGTTATCATTTTTCCAGCTCATCAGGTAGTCGAAATGCTCGGCCAAATCATCCGAAGGGGCTTTATGAAAAATTTTGGCAACGCCTTTATTTCGAGCCAGCAGAATAATCCGCCCTTCTCCACCACGGGCTATTTCGCGACTCTCATTGACTTTAATTATTTTATTTTCCTTGTTACTAAATTGCAGCATTCTTATTTTTTTACTCCAATTTACATAATTTATGCTGAATTCAAGCTAAAAGTTGCCGGTTATTTCTATAAAGACGCTTGCACTTAGTCTGGGCTTCACTAAAAGTGAAACCCTGACTGAATTTACCATAGCCCTACCACTGCAGTTCATATTCTCTCGCAGCAAACAGAATGAACCATTACTTCGGCCTACGGAAACCTATATTTAGCCGTTACCAATAGAAAACGAGGCCGTAAAGGATATTCCGATTGCACAAAATAAGAACTTTCTACTTGACTTATTTTTAACGAATAGGTATTTAGCAAGTTGTTTAATTGTGCTTCAAATTCCCATTTTTTATTCTTTGTTTTATAATTCATCTTGAGCCTAAAAAATGAATTATCTATTCCATAATAATTTTTAAAATTCACAGTTTGTACATCGGCTACAAATCTTAAACGAGTTGAATATTTATAAATGAATTTCAAAACATAATTATTATAGGCGGTTTTATTTATTTCGTCTAACCACCTATTCTGATAGAGAAAATATTTACAAGCAAAACTGATACTTATTTTTTTATTCGTAGCGATACCGGCAATAAATTTCACATTTTGCATTTGCTCTTTGCTTTTAGCGTTAATTCCCTCAATGTTTTGCCATAAATAAGAGCGCTCGTTTTTATAGGATACTCCGAGAGAAGTATGTAAGAACGGAAAAAATTTATCAATACTATATATAGAAAATAGAGTGTTGCTCTTACTATTTTGTACGAATTTATTGTAAACTATATCATTACTGTAATTTATCGTATTGCTAAAATGTTGGTCAGATATAGTATATCCGGCTTTTATATTGGCTGTGATAAATGTTTTTTCATTATCTTCCAATATGAAATTTAAAGCATAAATATCATTTTTTACGGGTATTCCGGGCTGTACTAAATAGCTGCTTACACTACGATATGTTGTATATAAATTATGGCTGAACGATGAATAAGGTCGGATAAAATCATATTCTCTATTATAAATTCCTTTTAATTCAAAGTCCAAAAAATCGAACCAAGTATTATTAAATGTAACAGAAAAAGTAGGTTCGAGCAAAATATTATTTTCACCTATATCGTTGAGGCTAAAATAGGTATATCGTAAACGACTACCGGCATATAATTTCAAAAAATTAAAAGTTTTTTGAAGATTCACATCGGTATAATATTGATTAAACACATAATTATCGGCCGATTGACTTAATAAATTGAATTTTGAAATACTATTTATCCCTCCAATTAGGCCTTGCAAATAAAAAGAATTTTTCAATTTGCCGTTTATGCTTACTAAAGCTCCAATATTTCTGTTATCTTGCCTTGCTGTTTGGTTGATAGGATTTTCTTTAGCCTGAATAATTTGATTTATAACTATTTGTTCGTTTAGATTATCGGTATTATATTTAATAGAAGTGCTTAAAGCCCAATTGGTATTCAGTCGGTTGGCATAAAAAAGTGTGCCTAAAAGTTCTTTGTGAGCCGTATTATCATCTTGTTGATAATCGGAAAAATTAGTTTGATATTGTGTAGCAAGTTGTTCCCGGGCATTTTTATATTGCAAACTCAATTGTATCATTTCGTGTGGCGATAAATCGTAAGTTATTTTCAAGTCTTGAAACAATTTAAGCGGTTGCTGATTTTGTTTTTGTTTTTGTGTTAACGAAAAATTAAGGCTATTAGGAAGAAAATAGGAAAAAGAATCGCTGTAAGCATAATCTATATCATTATAATACAAAGTAGTAGTTGATCGGACTTTGATATTTTTCGAAGGTTTAATCACCATGGCATTAGACAGGAAATGCCCTTGATGAAAGGTAAAATCCTCCTGACGATAAAAATCCGGTTGTAAAAGTTTATCTTGTAAAACAGGCGAAGTTTGCCAAGCTCCATCGTAAGCAAATTCTGAGCTTGCATAGGTTTCCATATCATATTCCTCCACATCATCGCCTGTATTATTGGACAAAGCTACCGTAAAAAGTTTTAATTTCTTAAGGTAAAATAATAGCTCGGATTTGGTGATATATTTAGCCGTAGTCCCTCCTCCCAACATAATATCGCCAAACAAAGGCGCTTTGGCACTTTCTTTTAATTTCAGGTTTATAGCCACCTCGTCCGATTGCTTTACGCCATGAAATAAACGATTATCGCTAAAGTGTTTAAGCACTTCCACTTCGCTTAACCAATCGGCAGAAAGATTCTTACTCAGAACTTTGTAGTTATGACCACTAAGATCGTCTCCATCGAGCATTATTTTGCTAATTTCTTTACCTTGATAAGCTATTTTACCCGAATTTTTATCTACCGTAACTCCCGGAAGTTTTGCCAATACATCTTCTGCATTTGTCTCTGTTCCATTGGTAAAAGCCCTAACCAAATAGCTCAAAGTATCGCCTCTGTCTTCAATAGGGTTTCTATCTTTAACGGTTATTTCTTTCAAATAGCTTGCCTTTGCCGGCCGCAAAGTAATCGTATAATTTTGAATATTGGTAGGTACTTTTTGGCTAAAAGCAGTATATCCGAGACGAGAAACCATTAAAGTAATTGAATCTCTGGAAGTAGAAAAGCTAATATTGTATTCTCCTTTACTGTTGGATTGCGTAAAAGCAATAAAATTACCTTGATAACTTTGCAGAATAATTTGGGCAAATTCTACAGGTTGAGCAATTGAATCAATTATTTTTCCTGCAATGGTGCACGTTTGCAAATTTTCGTTTTGAGAATAAGCATTTAAACCTATTCCCAAGAAAACAAAAAACCATAATCTCATAATAATTTTTATTTTTCAAATTCAAGTTCGGTAGATGGTCTTTTATCCGGGAAATTTGTTGTTACATCTACATCAGGGAACAATGCCTGTGCTTTTGCTAATTTTGCTTTTAACTTTATTGTACGCTCTTGCCACTCTTTATCTTGACATTCCATTAATTTCTTCATATTAGTTTTTTTGCCTTTCAAGTGTATATTAAATTGCGGTTTTTGTGTCAAATCCAAATTTTTGAGCTGAATAAGGACTTCTTGTCTTGTATCTTTTATTTCTACAAGTAAGCCGGGCAAGCCACCAAACTTCCAAGGACCATAAGGTACAGCTATTTCAGGGCTAAACCATGCCACATAATCTCGCCCTCGAAACCGGCAAGTGGCTTTCATACAATTTAAGCCTTGTACAATTTTAGTTTCTTTTCCTAACTTCCAATTAAATTTTACACTATCGTTGTAAACATTGGGCTGATTGGGTTTACAAAAATCACGAATTTCCAAATAAGGCTTAGTTAAATCTTTTAATACAATATAACCAATGGTATCAGTATATACAATTTGCTCTATGTCATAGACTATACCATCTTTAATAGTAGTTTTACGTACTTTCCATAAGGGTTTATTCCTTTGTTTCCAAACAAAGTATGATAATTGCCCGTTAAAAAACAATTTAGCATTAAAAAAATAATCATCTTCGCGTAATTTTATTTTATAAGTACTTACACCGTGTATATCTTGAGCGAAAAGAGATATAGATACAAGAATGACGGCAAATAATAATATTATCTTTTTCATTTTATATAAATCTTGGTAAATTATAAAGCTGCCAAAAGAATATAAAGTACTTTCGGCAGCAATATTACAAGTTTAGGAATACTTATTAATGTTTTTCGAGAAATCGTATCATTCTTCTGACCGCTCTACAACTACCAGATATCGTATACCCATTTCTTGTTACGGTTGCGTGACACATTACTGCTTCATCTTTTGGGAATTCATATTCCCTAAGATTTTTTTCGGTACTTAATTGTGCATTTACAGTCGTTGAGAAAGCAACCGCATTTTGTGCCTTATAAACAACAGTATAATTGTTTTTCACATTAAGTGCTTGAAAATTAGCAGCATTTATATTACTTGAAAATGCCATTAAAATGACTAAAGCAAAAATTCCAAAGATTTTTTTCATTTTAAATTTTTTTAATAAAATTAGTAAAAAAACTATTGTACAATAGTGTTATTGGTTAAACCCGAGCAAATGAAAAAAAAAAAGAGAAAGTTCAAAATAGTTAACATTTTTTTAACATAAATACGAATTAAAATTAACAATCTAATATTTTTTTTTCAGAGAAAAATAAGCAATGTAGCGTGCTTAATCATGGACATCACAAAAGTGAAACCCTGTCTGATAAGTGTGTAAAAATTGGTTGTCAATATTATTGAAATGTTTGTCGTTTGATAGTAACGAAATGCCATTTACACCCTTATATGTTACACACTCAAATAATTTATTTAATTTTCTAATAATACAACGATTCGACAGATTTTTCATAATTCACTGAAATAAGTTCAATTACAAGACGATGAATTCATTGATCTATTCTATTAAATACCAATACTTTATTACTTTACAGCTTCGCTAGAAACAACAATTAAACGAAGTGCTGTACGAAATTAGCGATAAAATAAAGCCCAAAGTTGCAAGTTATTTCTAATTTTACAGCGCAACAAAATACAAAAACATAATTAGTAATTGATATGAAAGTAGCAGTTGTAGGAGCTACCGGCTTAGTTGGCACGGTGATGCTCAAAGTATTAGCAGAGCGTAATTTTCCTGTAGAAACCCTAATTCCGGTGGCTTCGGAGCGAAGCGCAGGTAAAAAAATCAGCTTTAAAGGCAAAAAATATGAAGTTCGAATTCCTGAGCAAGCCATAAAAGAAAAGCCGGACATTGCTCTGTTTTCTGCTGGTGCGGGCACTTCTTTAGAATGGGCACCACGATTTGCCGAAGCCGGTTGCACTGTAATTGATAATTCTTCGGCCTGGCGTATGGACAATACTAAAAAATTGATTGTACCGGAAATTAACGCCAATATTCTCAGCACAGAGGACAAAATCATTGCCAATCCCAATTGTTCCACCATTCAGATGGTTCTCGCCCTGTCGGGTTTACACCGTAAATACAAGCTAAAACGCTTGGTTATATCTACTTATCAGTCTATTACCGGTACAGGCATAAAAGCTGTACGACAGTTGGAAAACGAACGCCAAGGTATTGAAGGCGAAAAGGCTTACCCCTATCCCATTGATAAAAATTGCCTGCCTCATTGTGATGTATTTTTAGAAAACGGCTACACCAAAGAGGAAATGAAATTGGTAAACGAGCACCGTAAAATACTTGCCGACAATAGCATAGGAATCACTGCCACAGCCGTTCGAGTGCCAGTAGTTGGCGGCCATTCTGAAGCCGTAAATGCCGAATTTCATCAGGAATTTGACTTAGCCGATATTTATGAGATTTTAAAATCTACCCCCGGCATTCAGATACTAGATAATCCGGCCGAGAATATTTATCCCATGGCGCGCTTTGCCGAAGGCAAGGATGATGTTTTTGTAGGACGTATTCGGCGTGACGAATCACAAGCTAACACACTGAATATATGGATTGTAGCAGACAATTTACGAAAAGGTGCTGCCACAAATGCGGTACAAATTGCAGAATATTTGGTTAAGCAGGCTATTTTATAGAAGGATTCGGGAAACGAGATTTTTCTATAATTTCTGAGGATTATAGCCCATATATTTGAATAAAATTTAAGCTTTTAGCAAAATTTCGGATCTTAAAAATTTACTCCAACAAAAACCACTAGAAATTGAGCAAATACGCCAAGAGAGAAGTCTGACCCCAGAGTAAAAAACTAACAATAGTGAGCTATCAACAGGCATTTACAAATTGCAGAAGTAGGTTAGAGTATTTACTTATAAGTAATTAACAACTTCTATGTCCCTTTGGTCTATCTTTAGACTAAATTTAAAATTTATAGCTTAAAATTCCTGCAAAGACATAAATTAGCTACTTCAAATTACAAAATTATATTTTATGAAATATTTAAGTACATTTCTTTTGACTCTACTCATAAGTGGAGTAGTACAAGCCCAATCGGCTGATAAAAATAAAGTAGCCGTTTGTTTTTTTTGGGTGAATATGAACGAGGATCTAGGTATCAGAAAAAGTCAGGCTCTTTACGACAGCGTATATACACATGTTACGAACATCCTGACAGCCCAAGCCGGCTACTCCTTTCTGGACAAAAACGTATTAAAGAAAAAAATAGCCTTTAACTCCCTTAACTATCCTATGGGAAGTGGTAAAAAAGCATCAAAAAGCAATATTGCCAAGCATTACATCAAACTCATGGTAAACATTAAACCCGTTGGATTTTTAACGAGTAACGAAAGCTCTATCTCGGGAGGCAGCATTGGTATGGGCAAAAAGAAAACCGATGCAAAAGTTAAAATCACAATAAATGCAGTAGTTTATGATATAAAGGGAACGAAAATTAAAAAAGTAAAAGAATCAGCTATTTCTGCTGATAAAATAAAGATAACACAAGATGTATTTACAATTGGCTCTGTATCTACTTCAAAAGTAAATGAACGAATAACTAAAAAATTAGGTTTTATAGCCGTATTGGACGAAGCTTCTTTGAATCTAGCCAAAGCCTTAAAATAAATTCATGTAAATATAAAAATAAGGATAGCTTTTGCATTACTGATGAGCGGCGATATAAAAATGCCAAAAGGAAAGTGTTTTTTTATCATTTAAGGCAAATTTAAGGAATTATATTCAAATGTTAGTTGTTTTTGCCACTGTTTTGGCTGAGAGAAAAGAGCCTGGATAGATTAATTTTCCTCCCCTAAAAAAAACTTAATCAGAAAATTCCCTCCCCATTAAACAAAAAAACAAATAATTTTCTACTTTTGGGTACAAAATAGAAAATATGAAAGGCACATTTATAATAATCGTTTTCCTGTTGTTCACAAATCTTCTCTTTTCACAAAATCCAGATTTCGACTCGTATTTTATAAATAAAAGCCTGCGGATAGACTATTCGCGGGTGGGCGATAATGATAGTACATGGGTCATCCTGGAACAGCTTAAGCAAGAACCCTTCTGGGCAGGTTCGCACAGCCAATTAATTGACAGCTTAGATTTGGGCGACTATTATTTTCAGGCCTACGATTCAGCGACCAATAAACTCATTTACTCTCGGGGATATTCGTCTTTATACCGCGAATGGTTGGACACCAAAGAGTCTAAGATCTTAAAACGAGGATTCTACGAATCCATTATTATGCCTTACCCCAAAAAAACGATCCGTTTAGAACTTACCGAAAGAAACCATCGCAATAAATTTATGAAAGTCTTTGAACATTATATTTCGCCAGCCAATTATTTTATCAAAAAAGAAAAGACTCCCGATTATCCGGTAAAAAATATTCATATTACCGGAAAGGCTGAAAAAAGCTTAGATATAGCTATTCTTGCCGAAGGCTATACCCAAAAAGAAATGCCAAAATTTGAAGCAGATAGCAAACGCTTTATGAATTATTTTTTTGAAGTTAGCCCCTTTAAAGAATATCAGAATAAAATAAATTTCCGTATTATTGAATGCCCCTCACAAGAAAGCGGAACCGATATTCCGGGCGATAGTATTTGGAAAAACACCATACTGAATTCGAGCTTCTACACCTTTAATACCGAGCGTTATTTAACCACTTTAGATATAAAATCGGTACGCGATGCC
>CAYQXT010000120.1:0-9692 GCA_964421365.1 uncultured Bacteroidaceae bacterium | reverse complement strand
GCTGTTACACAAACAAGTGTTAATTTAAGCTGGACAGCTTCTACCGATAATGTAGGCGTTACCGGATATGATGTATATAAAAATGGTACTTTCTTAGCCTCTACAACATCTACTTCTTATGCCGTTAGTGGATTAACCGCAGCCACATCTTATAGCTTCTATGTGAAAGCCAAAGATGCTGCCGGAAATGTTTCTGCTGCTAGTAATACCGTAAATATAAGCACAAGCGCTGCTGCTGATACTCAGGCTCCTTCTGCTCCTAGTAGTCTAGCTGCCTCTGGTCTTACTCAAACTGCTGTAAGTTTAAGCTGGACAGCTTCTACCGATAATATAGGCGTTACCGGATATGATGTATATAAAAATAGTACTTTCTTAGCCTCTACAACATCTACTTCTTATGCCGTTAGTGGATTAACCGCAGCCACATCTTATAGCTTCTATGTGAAAGCCAAAGATGCTGCCGGAAATGTTTCTGCTGCTAGTAATACGGTTAATGTAACTACACTTAGTAGTACAGGTGGTGGAATGCCTACTGGATATTGTTCATCCAATGGTACAACTGCATCCTATGAGTGGATTGATTTAGTTAAATTAGGCTCTATAAACAATGCAACTGCTTCAAATGGTGGATATGCCGATTTTACAAGTCTTTCTACAAACGTTGTTCGTGGTACTTCCTATACATTAACCATTAGTGCTGGTTTTAGTTCTACTTCATACACTGAATACTGGACTATTTATATTGACTGGAATCGTGATGGTGATTTCTTAGATGCAGGAGAAGAAGTAGATAAAGGCTCTTCAAGTAGTTCTGGAAATTTAACTTCTACTTTCACTATTCCTTCAACAGCTTCTCTTGGAACCACAAAAATGAGAATATCTATGAAGTATAATGCTTATCAAACTTCTTGCGAAACATTCTCTTACGGAGAAGTAGAAGATTATGCTTTAGTGGTAGGTGTCGCATTTGCTAATACTAATAGTAATGCTATTGCCGGCGAAAACCCATTGAAAAATAGCGGAGTTAAGAGTGATGTAAATTTATATCCTAACCCTTTCACCAACGAATTAAATGTTAATATCCCATTCCAGAGTGATGAGGTTAGCTATCAGATAATTAATATGCAAGGTGCTGTAATTTTGCAAAACAGAATTAGCTCCGATGTAAATAGAATCAACACCTCTGATTTACCACGAGGAATCTATACTATTCGTTTCTTTGACGGTCAAAAAACGATTATTAAGAAAATTGCCAAGCAATAAGTTGAGAGATTTTTCAGGTTCTCTTTTTAAGGCGGTCTAACGAGACTGCCTTTTTATTTACAAAAAAATAAGTAAAAAAAGTTGCCAAAACGTATGTTCCTGCGTTTTGGTAACTTTTTTTATAAGCATTTTCCAGCTCTATTACATCTGGGAAAGTTAAATTGTTTGGTGCAATTCCGTAAAAAATGAATAAAAGTAACTAATTGCTTCTATCCCCTTAAAAAAGTTTTTGAGAGGATAGTTTTCGTTAGGAGAATGTATGGCATCACTTTCCAGACCAAAGCCCATTAGTATGGATTTTGTTCCTAAGATTTTTTCAAATGCAGCAATAATTGGAATACTCCCGCCACTACGAACGGGTATTGGCTCGCGACCGTAAACTTTTTCTATTGCCATAGCTGTGGCTTTGTAAGCTGGAATATCAATGGGCGAAACGTAGCCTTGCCCACCATGAAGAAACTCTATTTTTACTTTTACCGACTTAGGACTAATTTTTTCAATATAATTAGTGAAAAGTTCGGCTATCTTTTCATTATTTTGATTCGGAACCAAACGCATAGAAACTTTCGCATACGCTTTTGAAGGAATAATGGTTTTGGCACCTTCGCCGGTATAACCACTCCACATACCGTTTATATCAATAGAAGGACGAATTCCGGTTCTTTCTATCGTTGTAAAGTCTTTTTCACCCTGTAACACATCCACACCAATGCTTTTTTTATAATCTCGCTTATCAAAAGGTGCTTCGTTCATTTTCATACGTTCTTCTTGGCTGACCTGAATAACATCATCGTAGAAACCGGGTATGGTGATGCGATTATTTTCATCGGTAAGTTTAGCCAGTATTTTGTTTAATTCGTTGGCTGGATTGGCTACGGCATTTCCATAGATACCTGAATGAAGATCGTGATCAGGACCTGTAATTTCTATTTGCATATAGGTAAGGCCACGCAAACCAGTTGTAATTGATGGTATATCTTCGGCAATCATTCCGGTGTCCGAAACCAAAATGATATCCGCTTTTAGCATTTCTTTATGTTGCTCGCAGAATTCCGATAAATTGGGTGAGCCAATTTCTTCCTCTCCTTCTATCATAAATTTTACATTGCAACTTAATTGCTCGCTTTTTACCAGAAATTCAAAGGCTTTTGCGTGCATGAAAGACTGACCTTTGTCATCGTCAGCACCACGAGCATAAATTTTCCCCTCTCGAATTTCGGGTTCAAATGGTTCAGACTTCCACAAATTTAGAGGTTCTGGTGGCATTACGTCCATGTGTCCATATACCAATACTGTTGGTAGTTTGGAGTCAATGATTTTTTCGCCGTAACAAACTGAATTCCCATTGGTGGGCATCACTTCTGCTTTGTCGGCACCAGCTTCGAGCAAAGTTTTTTTCCAATATTCGGCAGCTCTTTGCATATCTGCTTTATGTTCTGATTTTGAGCTTACGGATGGAATCCGAATCAGGCCAAAAAGTTCCTCAATAAATCGGTTTTTATTCTCTTCTATATAATTTTTTATATCCATAATCGGTTGATTAAGACCTTTTTGTGTAAATTTAGAACTGATGAAATTATTTTTTTCCTTCCATTTCCTGTTGGTAAGTTAGGGCTACCTGACTCAATTCGGCATACCACTTTTTACCATATTTACGAATAAGTGGTTCTTTTAGAAATTTATATACAGGAACTTGTAATTTGGCTCCCAGTGAGCAGGCATCTTTACACATGTCCTGTCTATCGTAATTTATTCCATCAAAGCGTTTATATTTTTTTATTCGTATCGGATAAAGATGGCAGGAAATCGGTTTTTTAAAATTAATTTCTCCCTTCATAAAAGCTTTCTCAATAGCGCAATAAGTAATATTATCCTCTCGGCAAAAAAAAACGCATTCTTCTGTCCCTAGTGTTGGAGTAACCTTATCACCCTCAAAATCTATGACATAAACAGCCCTTTTCTCTACTTCTGCTATTCCTTCGCGAGTCATATATTTTTTTACAACGGGATAGACTCCTTTTAGAATCGGGATTTCCTCATCTTCTAATGGTGCTCCCGAATCTCCTTCTACACAGCAATTCCCTTTACAAGCCTGCAAATTGCAGACAAAATTTTCTTCGATTACATCTGAACTTAGCAGCGTATTCTCTATTTCTATTATCATAAGTCACAATTGCTTAAGGTCTGTTTTCTGTACTGAGTTTTTTTAGTTTTTTAATTTTAAGATACCTTTCCTTTGAATTTAGATAATAAAGTAAAAGGGCTTCACCATCAAAATTTACAGGAAATTCAATCTTTTTCCATTGCTGCTCAGCTAGAGCATTGCCGCTGCGGTCAGTTCTTGTATGTTTAACTGCGAAGAGATACAGAGTGTCGCCTTTCATAAATTGGTTATTTATATTCCTTTTTTTATCAAGGATACGTATATCTAATTGGGTATGTCCAACGTAGAGCTTGTCAATGGATAAATGGGTGTAATCTGTTTTTGCCTTTAAAATAATCGTATAGCGTGTGCCATATCCTGCAGATGGTATGCCGCCATGATAATCCTGCTTTGTCGCTCCTACAAAATTAAATGAAGGAAAAAGACCTAAGCTTGTTAAAATAATTAAGAAAATAGATATTCGCATAATAGTTGATTTTTTTACAAAGATATTTTTAAACTACAAATTTACGAAATTTTGTGTAATTGATAATTATAGAAACAATTAATTTTTATACTTTAGCCATAAATTAGTTTAGTATAAAAAGGTCAAGCAAACACAGAAATTGCTTTGACGGTTTTCGTAAATGACTGTAAATAAACTGTAACTTTTAATTCTTTTTTGCAAATAAACTCGTCTGACTGTTTTTATACTGCACTTATAAATTTAAAAAAATGACAAAAAAAGTAGTTCTAATTACCGGAGTTAGCTCTGGTTTTGGAAAAAAAACAGCTGAATTTCTCTCTCTAAAAGATAATTATATTATTTATGGCTTAGCTCGCCATAATCCCGACTTGCCAAATATTAATTTCCTTACACTCGATTTAACTCAGCAGCTGCCTATTAAACAAATTGTGGATGAAATTTTTCTTAAGGAGGGGAGAATTGATGTTTTAATAAATAATGCAGGAATGGGAGTGGGCGGTGCATTAGAAAAAACACCTTTAGAATTTGCACGTAAGCAATTAGAAGTAAACTTTTTTGGTACAATTACTTTAATACAGCAAGTTTTGCCAAAAATGAGGAAACAAAATTCAGGAATAATTATTAATGTTAGTTCCATTGGAGGAATCGTAGCTCTACCTTATCAAGGCCTGTATAGTGCTGCAAAATTTGCTTTAGAGGCTTATACTAAGGCTCTCCGTTTGGAAATTAGGCACTCTGATGTAAAGGTGATTTTAGTAAACCCAGGAGATTTTAAAACAGGTTTTACCGCCAGTCGTATTTTTGAGGAAGAATCGTCTAAAGATGTGTTTTATAAAGATAGTTTTATTCGGGTGAAAGGTGTTTTTGAACAGGATGAACAAAATGGCTCTGATCCAATTATTTTTGCCCGAACCATTGAACGTATTATTCGCACTAAAAATCCTAAATTTCGATATCTTATTGGTCGTTTGGATCAAAAACTATCGGTCTTTATTTCTAAAATTTTACCCGAAAAATGGTTTGAATGGATTTTAGCACTATATTATAAAGTGTAAATTAATGATGAATTCTGAATGAAAAATTGTTAATCCAGAATCTCAATTCTTGATATCAGAATCCCAATATTTATTTTAACTTTGCTTTCAAGGCATCAATCTCTTTTTGTTGTTCTTTAATGGCTTCCAATAATAAAACCGTCATTTTAGAATAATCAAGTGATTTGTAGCCTTGGCTGTCGGTATGAACCAATTCGGGTAGTACCTTCTCAACGTCCTGAGCAATGAAGCCAATTTGGCGTTCGTTGGTGAATAAACGATTGGGAAATTTATCTTTTCGCCAATGGTAATAGACGCTTTTTATTTTATCTATTTTTTCTAAAGCACTATCCAAAGGGATAATCTCTTTTTTTAACCGAATATCAGATGGGTTTGAAAATGTGCCATTTACAGTTAAATTTTTATTCATGGTTACATCACCGTTTTTTTTCACATACATGGCATCGGCTCTCGAAGCTGCATCTATTCCAATACCAATTACAAAAACCCTGTCATTAACATCCCAAGCAGTAAGATTGGAGGCCACAATTGTATTGTATCGTCCTATTGCAAATTCGGAATAGGAAGAAGCAGCTGCATAATCGCCAAATGCAAAACTATATTTTCCATAAGTACTTGCCCCGTGGCCACCTGCAAAAGAGGCTTCACCACCAACATTTGTCTGTGAGGCATCTCCTGTGGCCATGGAGTATAGGCCATAGGTCTGGGTAGAATTACCCATGGAGAAAGAAGCATTTGCATTTGCATCTGTAAAGCTGTTCTGTCCGGCTGCTATCGAAGCATCACCCCAAGCTGAATTGTTATATCCAATCGCCAGAGAATAGCTCCCATTGGCTTTGTTTAGCTCATTTAAAGCGACCGAAGAAGCCCCTTGTGCAGTATTACTTTTACCAATGGCAACCGATTTTGAACCTAAAGCAGAATTAGAGGATCCCATGGATATCGAATAGTTTCCCTGTGCGGTAGTGGCATCGCCAGAAGCAAAAGAATAATCTCCCTGGGCAATTACATCTTTCCCAAAAGCATAAGAATACTGACCAACCTCACTATTATCCCATTGTGTACCGCTAACGGTTCCTGCTCTTAATGCGCCTCTTGAGGGATAAAATGCCATTCTTGTTCCGGCACCTTTGTTGGGTAAATTTTCTGTAGTACTGTAATTTCCGGTTATTAACATTCCCTCATTTCCGGTAAGGGCTAAGTGAAAACGATCTTCGGGGGTGGATATTCCGATTCCTATAAAATTGGTCGTATTGTAAACTTTTCCACCACTAAGGCTCCAATAGCTCACCCCTGCGTTGTTATCTACATAGTTTTTTACCGCCGAAGCGGTTACTAGCGCAGAGGGTAAAAAATTGGTAGTTAAATCGGTTGAGGTACTTGTAAAGGTTGTTCCATCAATTAGAAAGGTGGTGGTTGATAATAAACCATTTGTGAGGCTTAGATTTCCATTTGAGAGTTCAATATCACCGCCGGTTAAGGTCAGTTTGCCACTTGTCATTGTGATGTTATTAGTCGCTATGATCCAGTCGCCGGTTAAGTCGGTAGAACCATCTTGAGCTAGATAAGAGCCAGTAGCACCTGCAGTTCCAACAGTCCATATTGTACCGTTCCATTTGGGAACGTCATTGGTGTTCAGCAAACTTTCATTGATACCTATAACCTGACTAAGCGTTGGTATGGGGACTCTCAGTGCTGAATCAGAAACCAGTGCATAAGGAACACTGGTCAATTTAACGGTTCCCATATCAATAAATCCGTTAATAAATTCCGATTTACCAAAATCAACCCGGGTTTGAATGTAATAAGAACCACTCGACCAATCAATTTTATCAAAAGAATTTAAACTGCCTTCTTCTGTTCTTATCGCATCAGTTCCTCCTATTTCTACTGTAAATAATCCAAAGGCATTTGTTTGGGTGTAGTGAACTTCTTGCCAAACAACCGTTCCATTTGTACTTCCTTGTCTAACAGAAATTTCAACTACAATGTCCTGATTTGCCATTGCAATTCCTTTATCGTCTCTTGCAACTGCTTGATAATTAAATGTTTTTGGCACTTGGCCGAAACATAGAGCAATATTAGAAAGAAGAAGGGAAAGTATAATTATTTTTTTCATTTGTTTATATTTTAAGATTAACCACATAGACTGATAGATACCAAAAGAAAGATTTTTGAACCAGAGAAGTCATTTTAGTGTATTTAAGTAAAAATTTTTTTAAAATTTTCTTCTTTTATTGCTGACTTTAGTGCTGCGCAATATAATCATGCTTGTCTAATTTATTTGGTCATGGGTGTTTCATTTTTTCATTATTTTAGTAGTTTGTGATTTTTCTTTTGTTATGTAACGTAAAAAATAGATTCCCGGTTGCAATTTTTCTAAATTAATTATTCCAGAAAATAGATTATCAATATTTTGTTGAATAATTAGATTTCCCTTTAAATCAAAAATCTGAAGCCTGCTTTTAAGAGCCGCATTTTTAAGTGTAAAAAGAAGGAGGTCATGTGTCGGATTAGGATAAAAACGAATTAAATTTTGTTTGTTCTCATCTACTTTAATACTAAGGCTATGGGTTAATAAATCTTTTTGATTTTTGAAATTTGTGCTGACCAAAAATTGTCCAATACTTGCTGAATACTGAATATTTTTATGTTGTGAATACGATCCGGAATTAAAAGCAACAGAATTGATACTTTGAGCTTTGCTGCTATAACTCAATACTGAAAATAAGAATAGTATAATTAAAAACCTGTGCATTCTATTTATTCTGTTTAAATTGTCCTTCTATCCTTCTGTTTTTTGCTCTTCCGGCAGGAGTTTTATTGTCTGCAATTGGAGTGGAAGGTCCTTTCCCTTCTGTGACAATTCTTTCCGCTTCTATTCCCTCTCTGACCAAGAATGCTTTAACGGCATCTGCCCGTTTTTTTGATAGGCGCATATTATATGATTTTGAGCCATTACTATCGGTATAACCACTTATTTTTAAGATTAAATCTGGGTTAAGCTTCATTTTATGACTTAATTTTCTTAGTTCTGGAAATGAGGATGCAAATAAATTAGCTGAATTGTTCCCAAATTTGATATTATTTATTATAAATGGTTTTTCCCAACTTTCGGCATCTAATTTGTCCAAATTCCCTTCCAGTTTTTTAATTCTGCGGTCTAAATCATCACAATCGCAACTCGATGAAGCCTGAGATAACTGGTTTTGAAGTTTCTTAACTTTTGCATCTAAGAGGATGACTTGCTTTTGTAATAGTGTATCCCTACCTATTTGCTGATTTCCTTCGGTCGCAAATCGAAAGATTGTAGGAGGCGGACTTTGTTTTTTGCTTCTTTTGAGCAGAAAACCAAGCGAAATTTCATGCGTTCCGGTGGAGTAATTTACAATTCCTTGTGTAGCAAATTCATAAGTGTAGTTTAATACGATGTGTTTTGTTAGCGAAGCCCCGGCCGAAAGAATGAAATTGTTGTCTTTACGGTAGCCAATTGTAGCCCAAAGTCGGTCATCAAATTTAGCTAGAAAATTGGCTTCGTATAATAATGGACTTTTTTCGGTACTTCGGACTAAAATAAAAGGTTCTATTTTCCATTTTTTGTTAATTGATTGTTGGTAAGATAGATATCCTATGAAATTTCTTACCAGAGTAAATTTATTTTCCGGTATCTCCGGATTATAGGATATAACAGAGTTGAGTGTACGCGGAACAGAGACTCCAAGATTTAGTCCTTTGAACTGAAACATGAAACTGGCTCCCACGTTAAAAGTTGTTCCTTTTAGTGCTTCATAAGTTTGAATCAGCGGGTCAATAGTAGCCGATTGAGCTTGTGAAAAATTATATTGATTCCGAAATAACTCGCCATTGATTCCAAAATGAATAGATATTTCATCGGCTAATTTGAGATGGTAGGCAATTGCTGGTTGAAAATAAAAATTAGAAAAATTTCCAGTCGTTTCATTATTTAAACTAAAACCTAATCCTAAGCCTTTAGTAGAAACAGGAAAATTGATATTTAATAATTGTTTTTGTGGGGCACCAGGTACACCTATCCAATTTTGCCGAAATCCCATAAAAAGTTCTGTATTGTCTGTATATCCTGCATAAGCAGACGAAAGACTAAATTTATTAACTAGATATTGATTATCGTAGGGTAACTGCTGCGCTTGTAAATCTACAATTGATAAGATTATTATTACTATAGTGTACGTCTTTTTCATTTATATCTTTTTATCGCTAAATAATATTATCTTAATATATCTATATAACCCATTTCGCCTTTTCTGTTCTTACTCCTTAAAATATAATAATAGGTACCTGCATCTAGTGAATTTCCATTATACGTTCCATCCCAATTATTTTGATAATCGGTATTATGAAATATCAAATCTCCCCAGAGATTAAAGATTGAAATTTCAATTGGAAAATTATATTTATCGAAATCTTTTATAATAAAATAGTCATTTACTCCGTCATTATTAAGTGTTAGTATGTTATTTTGAATTTTTATACTGGCAGAATCACCTTGAGTTAAGGCCGAAACAATTACTGTTTGATGTTTTTGATTCTTACAGCCATTTGCATCTATCACAAAAACAGTAAAAATGCCCGAACTGTTTATGGATATCGAATTGCTTGTTTCTCCCTTTGGAAGCCAAATGTAATTTGGGTAATTCTCTATTACAGACAATATTAGCGTTCCTCCCTGCAAAAAACTGGTATCATTATTAATGTTTGTCCCCCC
>CAYQXT010000119.1:0-9715 GCA_964421365.1 uncultured Bacteroidaceae bacterium | reverse complement strand
TTGCTGAATTAGTGATAGCCAGTATGTTTGTAGCATGGCTGTTTAAAGCTATCAAAGTACCCGAATTAGTTGGAATTTTGTTGCTTGGAATAATTATGGGGCCTTATGCCTTTAATTGGTTAGACCCAAGCTTAGTGAAAATTTCCGGACAGTTAACCACGGCCTCATTGATTGTAATTTTGTTGAGGGCAGGTTTTGAACTTTCTAAAGAGAAACTCACAAAAGTTGGTCGTCCTGCTTTACTAATGTCCTTTGTTCCTGCTACATTTGAGGCTGTAGCCATTATGTTTCTGGCTAAGATTTTTCTAAATTTTACTTATATGCAGGGTGCTATGCTGGGGGCTATACTTGGTGCCGTTTCTCCGGCTGTGGTTGTGCCGTTGATGATTAAATTTATTGACCAAAGGCGGGGAACGAAAAAAGGGATTCCTACGCTGATTTTAGCCGGTTCATCTGTTGACGATGTGTATGTAATTGTTATTTATAGTATCCTTATCGGTATATATACCGGTGGTCATATTAATATTGCATGGGAATTGGCCGGCATACCTATTGCTATTACCCTCGGAATTGCTGTGGGAGTTTTAGCTGGTATCATTTTATACAAATTTTTCGATAAATTTAATCCACGAGCTACCAAGCGGGTTTTGATTATTTTATCCGTTTCAATATTATTGGTTGATCTTGAACACTTGATAAAACAGTGGATTCCTTTTGCTGCTCTACTTGCCGTCATGGCTATTGGTTATATTATTCTGGAAAGAAGAAGCAAATATGCGCATGAATTGTCGGTAAAGCTATCCAAGATATGGATTTTAGCCGAGATTATTCTTTTTATCATGGTAGGGACGCAGGTAAATATCCATGTGGCGTGGAAAATGGGAGCTATCGGCGCTTTGGTTATTTTCTTAGCTCTGTTAGTAAGGAGTGTAGGAACATGGCTGAGCTTGATAGGTACAAATTTTACACGCAAAGAAAAGATTTTTGTACTTATTTCATACGTACCAAAAGCCACGGTGCAGGCTGCCATTGGTGGTGCACCTCTTATTGCTATGAAAGCTGCCGGAATGGAGACCATGCCCGGAGAAAAAATTCTGGCGATGGCCGTGTTGAGTATTATCTTAACCGCACCTTTGGGAGCATGGGGGATTATCTGGTATGGAAATAAAGTGCTCGAAGTAGAAAGCTCGCCCGAATCGGATAAACAAATTAAACGCCGAAAAGAAATCGAAGAAGAGCTGGAGGATTAAGCAACGGTGAATTATCAATTGTGAATGCTGTTTGTCGATAGAAAATAGTTAGTTATGAAAACAGAATATACAAATAAATATCTAGGATGATTATTAAGGAAGGACTATATCTAAAGTGCTATTAAAATAAACAAATTTAGCATACAAAATGCGGTACTGGCAAGGTATAAATACAAATTATCTGATAGGAAGTAGCATTTTGTTATGGATTATATCTTTTTGTTAGCTAAAAACCGTTCGTCAATAAAAAACAGCCATTCGTCAATAAAAATTATCCATTGGTGTAAATTTAATTGCAATATTCATCTTTATACAGGACATTTGAAACATAAAATAGGAGAAGAGCGATACCCTAATAAAAGTAGCTCATAAATTTAAAAATAAGTCGTTATGAAAATGACAAAATTGACAAAGGAAAATTCCTTAAGCGTATCTGCAACATGGAGTGTTAGTTGTTGTTCGTGCTGCTGCTGTTGTGCATAAATTGAGCATGACTGGAAAACAAAAGGGGTGATATAATTCCCCCTTTTTTTAGGAACAAACATAATGAAGTAATTTTATGATAGAGAAATTTGATGTTTTTGAAGACACTGAAAATCATTGTATTCAGCTAAGGACAAAGTCGGAAATTTTTGAACTCGAATTTGATAATCCAGAAAAGAAAGATACTTTTTTGAAAATTATCTCCCTATTTACAAAGGAGCCGCAAATTAGCCTGAAAAAAATAATAAAGAAATTTTCTACTGCAAAAGAGCCTATCGTTTTAGAAATACTAAATATGTTGAATGAATACAATTTATTGCATTTTAGTATTTCGACCCAATTGACAGGCAAAGAACAAGACAAGGCCTCATTTATAAGTTCGGGTCTTCAAGAGAAAGAGATAACTATTTTTGGGGAAGGGGAGTTTTCTGAAATTCTTTTTAATTCTACCAAAAAACAAGAATTTGGAAAAGTAAACCATTTCAAATATAGCACGTTAAAAGAAGTTGAAGAGATAAACAAAATTGTTGAAAAATCAGATTTTTTATTGGTAGATGCCAATCGGTGGTCGCCTTATCATGTAGAACAAATCAATAAAATAGCTTTGGAGCATAATAAACCTTGGCTATTTATTGGGGGGTTAGAAGGAAGTTTGCTAAAGATAGGCCCTTTTTTTTATGGGAAAGAAACCGGTTGTTATAATTGTCTGGTAAGTAGAATAAAGAGTAATCATGAGTTTCCTGAGCATTTTACTGCCTATGAGAATTATTTACGTAATGCTAAAATTGGCTCCAAAGCCGACCGTTTTGTCGATATAGATTTGGTGTATAATCTCACTGCCAATCTGGCATTATTGGAAGTAATGAAATTTTTCAAAGAATGGGCAATACCTGCAACATGGCGCGCTTATTTGGTATTAAATATAGCAAGCTTACAACTCACAAAGCATACTTTACTGAAAAAACCCTTTTGCGAAGTATGTAAGCCGGAATTAGAATATAATCCTGCCCCTTGGTTAGAAGCAGTTACCTTAAAATAACACAAAATGAATAATATAGAGACTCTACATAATAGTTTAAAAGCTATTTCGCCAGAGATAGGGATATTGCGTTATGTTGCCAAACTGCCAAGAATGAGCTTGGATCCTCGTATGGTAGGCTTTGGTATAGGAGCTACTGATACAGAATTTCTTTCCGGAGAGAAATATGCCGGCCGAAGTTCTGGAGCTGGTTTTAGTTGGGATGATGCACTGCTTGGTACTATTGGTGAGACGGTAGAGAGATATGCGCCTTGCTTTTATAATAAAAAAGAGGGAATTCCTTCGACTTATAAAGATTTGAAGCAACTTGCTATACCGCCTAAAGAATTTGCTCTTTTTCATGAAAAGCAAATTGAGAATGAAAAATTTAAACTAAAAGCCTTTACCGAGGACACTAAGCTAATTTGGTTTCCTACCACAGATATAACCAATGGCAAAGAAACTTATGTGCCCGGGCAGTTTATATATATGCCTTTCACCGAAGTAGATGGAAATTATGTAACGAATAATACTTCAACAGGTTTAGCGGCTCATACCGATTATTATAAAGCCATATTAACAGGCCTTTATGAAGCTATTGAGCGCGATAGCTTTGTAATTACGTGGATGCAAAAAATCGCTCCAAAAAAAATAATTATCACCAAAGAAATAGATGATTTTATTAATAAAAATTTTCCGGTAAGATACGAATGGCATTTTTTTGATATGACCTACGACTTGGACGTACCCACTATTATGGCTGTTTGTATAGGAGAAACAGAATTTGGTAAATTTCTTACCATTTCCTCTTCCTCTCGCTCAACCTATGGACAAGCCTTAATAAAAGTTGTTCAGGAGGTAGGACAGTCTGTCCCTTATTTTAGATTTTTGCTGGAGGATAGAAAAAATTGGAATCCGGCCGATGATTTTCTAAACATTAGAAGTTTCGATGACCATTCGATTTTGTACACCAAGCGGCCAGATCTTTGGTTTGTTTTTGATCCATGGATACAACAGAAAGAGACAAAAAAAATAACGCTCTACGAATCTATCCCTAGGAACGATAAAGAAGAAATAATTAAAATTGCAAAAACTTTTAAGGCACTTAATTATAATTTATTAATTAAGGACATCACTACTTGTGATATTCGTCAGCTTGGTTTTTTTAGTATAAAAGTGTTTGTACCGCAACTTATCCCACTTTCAGGAATTTTTCCTTACTATTTTTCCGGCGGAGAGCGTTTGTACTCCGTCCCAAAAAAAATGGGATATACAGCTTATGATTACGAACATTTGAATCAATATCCTCATCCTTTTCCGTGAAATTATGAATATAAAAAAAATAAAAGAAAAAATACAAGAGGCTGATGCCGGCTTATATGGTGAGAAAAATATAGTGGATTCTGTTGCAATGCTTTATCACGAGAATTCAAAATTTAATAAATATTCGCAGCGATTGATAGGCGAAAATATAGCACGCTTTAATAATCCATATATTACGGCACGGTCGAGCCAGCCCTATAAATGTTATCCAGGCACAAAGACTATTGATTTGTCGCTATATAAAGATTATAAACCACCGGTTGATTTTCTTGATATTTTGTCTAATCGTCGAAGTATCCGTACTTATGACAGTAATTATAAATTATCAATTAACGAATTGGCATTTCTTCTTTTTAATAGTTATGGAGTAAATCATAAAATGAAATTACTCAATAATGTAGATGGACATCTGGGATTACGCAATGTACCTTCTGCCGGTGCTTTATATCCTCTTGAGATTTATGTGACTATTTTTAAGGCTCATTTTCCTGCCGGATTATATCATTACCGACCGGATAAGAATTATTTGGAACAAATAAAAACAGGCAATTTTGTTCCCGATTTACTGAAAATAATCCAGGCTGATCCCTACGTTGATATGGCTTCCGCTTCGGCGGTAATTATTTCAACGGGTTTTATCGAAAGAGATATAATTAAATACGGAGAGCGGGGCTATCGTTTTATGATGCAAGAATCTGGTTTTGTGGGGCAAACAATTAGCTTGCTAGCCGAAGCAGTAAATCTTGCATCCTGCATGCTTGGTGGTTATCACGATGATGAATTGAATGCTTTTCTCGGTGTGGACGGCACCTTTGAAACAGTAAACAATATTATTGTTGTGGGAGGCAAAACAACAGTAATAAATGCAAAACCCTTAGAAGTATGAATGATATTACTGTTAAAGATATAGCTTATCGGGTAAAAGAAAAGCTTATCCTTGAGGATATTAATTTTATCGTCAAAAAAGGGGAGGCTTTTGCACTTTTGGGAGAGAATGGAGCTGGGAAATCTACGCTTATAGATATTATTTTGCGAGATTTAACACCCACAAGCGGTCAAATTTCCTTTTTTGAAAAATCAAGTCCTGATTTTAGCCGAATGGGAGTTGTTTATGATCAATTGCCTCTTTTTAAAACGCTTAGAGTTTATGAGTTGATTGATTATTTTTCTACTATACATAAAATATCTTATAAGCAGGTGAAAGAAAATTATTTTGAGGACTTTGAAATAAAAAAAATTGGCCACTCCTTTATCAAGGAACTTTCACAAGGAGAAAAAAAAAGAGTTGCTATTTTGTTGGCATTAATTCATCATCCCGAATTATTGATATTAGATGAACCTTTTGCTAATTTAGACCCCACTTTAATAGACCGATTTTGGAAACTGATGATAGAGAATAATCGGACTATTCTATTTTCTACCCATAATTGGAAAGATGCAGAAAAAATAGCCGATAAAGTTGCTTTTTTATATCAAGGACGCTTGCTTTCACAGCCACAAAAGGTTGAGGCCATTTTTGCTTCTTTGCCAGCACGTAAAAAAATACAATTATCCTTTGAAAAGAAATTGTTAGCTACTTTCTCGTCTTATTCTTATTATATTTACGATGGAAGTATAAATATATTTTTTCCTGAGAATTCAAATTTATTGAATGCGATTAGTAAGATAACTGGAAACTTTTCAATACAAGATGCCGATTTAAGAGATGCTTATTTATTTGCTATCCACAAAAATAATTACAATGATAAAAATACTTTTTAAGTCTGTATACTATCAAATTTTGATTTCTTTTAGAATCAAACAAGCTGTTTTTTTCTCCATTGTTTTTCCTGTATTTATTTTTTTTATTTTTGGTACTATTTGGGGGCAAGACAATCAAAGTTATGTCAAATTTCTTTTGTCGGGTATTATTGGAATGACCGTATTAAGCGATGGTTTGTTCGCCATTGGACCAGTTATGAAAACTTATTACTCTTCTGGATTAATAAAGTATCTTCGGAAACTTCCGTTTAATATATTACTCCATTTTACGGGTTTGGTTATCAGTAGGATTGTTTCCTTATTTTTAGTTCTGCTTATACTTTGTTTGTCATCTTATCTTGTTTTTCATACTCCTGTATCTTTGCAAGATATTGTTAGTTATGTGATTGGCATGATTGTTGGTCTTTTTATTTTTTCTTTTTTAGGATTAATTATTACCTTTGCAGGTATAAAGAATGATACGGATATTGGAATAATTAACTTTATTTATTTTACGATACTTTTTACGGGAAATGCTTTTATGCCGGTTTCGGAATATAGTAAGACGGTCGGTTTTATTGGTAATTTATTGCCTCTTAATGCTGTATTACAAATAATTAGAGTGGAAGATATCAATTATTTGAGTTTAATTTTCTGGCTAATCGTTCCTGCGGTTACATTTTATTATTTGTTTAATAAAATAAAATTCACTCGATAATGTACGGATTTTTTATTATTGTAATAACGCTTGTTTTTTTGATATTTTTTCATGAAATTGGTCATATTATTTCGGCTAAACTATTGAAACTTTCAATCCTTCGTATGGGGTTTAGGATGAGACCCTACCCTAGTTTTGTGGTTCAAATTCAATGGCCGAGTAAAATAAAACGATCTCTTATTTTCCTTTTTGCAGGCAATTTTGTTACAATTCTTCTATTAATTGTAGCTTATTTTACTTCTTTATTAGCGAATAAATATATATATATGGCTTTTGCTTTTCAATTGATTACTGAGACTAATCCTTTTTATTCCGATTATATGACAGCTATACTTATGAGTAGAAGTCGAAAATTAAAGCAGAGTACTGCGATAGATAGTAATCTTTACGCAAATTATGCCTATACTGCCAAGTGGTATCTCCATTTTATCTTATGGGCATTATTGATTTTTGTTTTATTAAAATATAAATAAATTATGAGAAAAGTGAATATTCTTTTTTTCTTGTTGGTCTTTCTTTTTTCGTGTAGTGATAAAAGTTCTGCTCTTGATAAAGCTAGCTCTCTTAATAAAAGTAAAGTAATTACTTATGAGACCTTTATTAAGCAAAATAAACCCAACTCGCTACTTTTAAATATTCAAAGTAAAATAAGAATTGCTTTTTTACAAGACATTGTAACCCATAAAAATACGCAATTAGCGATTCTTGCCAAGCAGTTAGATAGTTTATACTCTGTAAGTAATCAAAATTTAATTCGTTATTGGCAGGCTTATACCCAGTTTTATATTTCCATAACTTATATGGATATGGAAAATAAAAAAAGAGCTGGAAAAGAAAATGATATTGGGGTAAATTATTTAAAAGGAATAAAAAATAAAAATTCGGAAGATTATGCTTTATTAGCTATGATGCAGGGATTTAGTATTCAGTTTAAAGGAATGCGAGTTGTTTTTATCTCTTCTTCGGCCAAAGAGAATGCGCAAAATGCCTTATTACTGGATTCTACCAATCTTAGAGCTAATTACGTATATGCCAGTAATGATTTTTATACACCTAAGGCTTATGGAGGTGGCGAAGAAGCTGAGAAATATTTGCTAAAAGCCATATCATTACCCGAACAAAAGGTCAAGAATGGATACCTTCCCTCATGGGGAAAGGAAGAGACTTACGAAATGCTTGTTAAGTTATATATCAAAAAGAAAAATTGGGAGCTCGCAAAAAAATATTATCGTCAGGGTTTGTCCTTGTTTCCCAAAAGTTATAGATTAAATCAATTAGCTGCTAAATTAGTTGGACGATGAGACAAAAAATAATTTTTTTTATCATTACATTTTGTTCTTCGATAGCCGCTTTTTCACAGTCTATTGTGAGTGGAACGGTGTATGATCCTAATGGTAAACCTGTATTTGCTGCGAATATCTATTTAAAGCACAAGCCTACCGAAGGAGTAATCAGTGATTTTGATGGAAAATTCAAGTTAGCATTTTCGGGATCTAGTGACACACTTGTTGTTTCTTTTATTGGTTACAAGAATAAATTAATTGCTTTAAAAAGTTCACCCAAAGAAAATAACTTAAAAATTATATTAGACCCTGATAATCAGGTTTTAGCAGAGGTTATTGTAAAAGGACAAAATCCTATTTCAGAGAAATTTTCGGTGGTAATGCTCAAAAAACTGGATATCTATCTTAATCCGGTATCACAGGGAGATGCACTGAAAGCCATTACTTTGCTACCCGCATCTACTTCTACCGATGAATCTGCAAATCCTTCATTACGAGGTAGCTCTGCCGATCGTTCGCGAGTGATGCTAAATGGAGTACCTATTTATAATCCGGTGCGTAATAGTCAGATAAATGGAATCGGGAATTTTAGTCTTTTCAATACTGAAATTATTGGTAAACAATTTGTTTATGCAAGTAATCCGCCGCTCACTTATGGGAATACAAGTGCTGGATTAGTTGAAATAGGAACGATTAATAAATTAGATAATAATCAGTTACAGTTATCTAGTAGTTTGGCTAATCAAGGAATATTTGTATCGCAGAAAATAAACAAAACTAGCTTTCTTCAACTCTACGGTAATTATCAATCTTCAGATGCCTTTATAGCATTAAATAAAGATAATTTACCGAATTTAAAAAATTTCGGTTCTACGGATTTGGGATTTAATTTTCATAGTAATTTCGGAAAAAGGTGGAGCCTTAATTCTTTTACATATGGAATTAAAGAGAAATTTTCTATGAAGCAGACTTTTTTTACCTATACAGATGACCTCATTTCTTCCGATAGACGGGTTTTTACGGTTAATAATTTAAGTTATTCCATGCGAAAAGCTGTTTTAAGCCTGAATAGTGGAATTAATTATTCAGATGGGAATTTTAATTTTGGCAATATTAGCTCAAAGATTAAGAATAGGCAAATGTACAACTCTCTGAATTTAAAGTGGCATGTTCTGGAAACAACCGATTTGCAATTAGGTATTTCAGATGATTATCAGGAAAATGTATTTGATGATACGATACCTCAGTTCTATTATGCCAACTCGCCGGAGTCTCCCCAAATTCATTCTAAGAATTCTTTATCAAATAATAATCTTGAACTTTATTATTATACTAATTGGGATAAAAATAAGTATATCAGTTTTTCTTCTGGAATGCGTGGCAATATACCTATCCATGGGCAGCAAGCCTATTTGAGTTCTCAAATGGGACTTAAATTAAAACTAAACGACAAGCATTCTTTTTTACTTAATGGAGGGGACTATCACAATTATAGTTCGCCAAATTATGAGTATCAAAAATTCGTTTTATTAGAGAGTTCTCAATTAGCCCTTGATTATTCATATCACGGAGACAACACAAGTATTACAGCAGCCTCTTATTTGAAAAGAGAAACAGGTGAGCAACCTGTTAGTAACTATTTACTCGCAGATAGTGTTGAAACTTTTGGCTTAGAGTTTTATTGTGAACAAATTATTGCTAAACACTTTAAATTTACTTTTTCAGATACTTATCTGCGGCAAAGACAAAAAGTAGAAAATAAGCAATATCTTATGCAACCGGACTTTAATTACTTGTTAAAAGCAACGATTAATTATTCTAATTCCAAGATTGTTAATGCTACACTTTCTTTTATTGCAATAACCGGGCAGTATTACAATCCGGTGATAAATGCTGTATT
>CAYQXT010000118.1:0-9747 GCA_964421365.1 uncultured Bacteroidaceae bacterium | reverse complement strand
TGCAAGATGGTTTTATAAAGGTCTTTGGCAAGTTAGAAAGTTTTAAATTCAACGGTTCTTTTGAAGGCTGGGTACGAAGAATAATGGTAAATACAGCTTTAGAACGCTATCGCAAAAATCATTTTCTGTATGCTGTAAGCGATGTGGAAGATTACAAAGACACTCTTTCTTACGATGATATGGTGGACAGTTTTTCTGCCAACGATATATTAAAACTCGTAAAAGAACTGACGCCACAGTATCAAATGGTATTTACACTTTATGCCATAGAGGGGTACTCTCACAAAGAAATAGCGCAAAAAATGGGTATTTCTGAAGGAACTTCAAAATCTAACCTTTCAAGAGCCCGAAAAATTTTACAAGAAAAGGTTCGAATCTATTTTGATGAGGGTGAAGACAAACGAGTAGTTGAAAAATGAAAAATGAAACACGAAAATAAAAATATAGACAAATTAGTACAGAACAAGTTGTACGATTACAGAATATCTGTTCCGGATGATATTTGGGAAAATATATCTGAACAACTAAATACAGGTACTTCAACATCAATTTTTACTTACTGGCGCTATATCGCAGCAGCAGTTGTTATTTTGTTTGCTTTTAGTAGTGGATATTTTATTAGTTTTAAAAAATTTCAGAAGCAAGAGGTGCAAAATACACACAAAGAGATTTCACATAAAGATTCTGCCCGTTTGAGTAAAGGGAAAGCTTTTAAACATACAAGCCAAAGGGCTTCTTTTGCATTAAATCTTGAAAATCACAAACCTGTTCCTCCTAAAACAGAACGTGTACAATTGGCACAACTTAATAAAAAGGAAAATACAAAAAGAATCGATCCTTCTAAAAATGTCCGAAAATCCGATTTTATAATTTTTCCAATGTTGCAAAACGAGAATAAAATAAAATTAGCAAGTTTAGAAATGCCCAAACTTATATTTAAAAAGAAAGAGCAGACAACGAAAAAGACCTATACGCCCAAAGAATTATTAGCCATTCAGAATAAGGTGTTTGAAAAGGATGTTCCCCAAGCCACTAAAAAACATTGGTTTATAGGAGGTCAGCTTGCACCAACCTATTCTTATAGGGAAATGAAGAGGAATAATTCAGATTTACCTTCAAAATATTATAACTCAGTAGAAAAGGCTCTGCTGACTTACAGTGGTGGAGTGTCAGTTAATTTTCAGGTAAATAAACGCCTTAGTTTTCAAAGCGGCTTCAATTATTCCCAATTCGGTCAGAGTAGCAGTTTGCTTTATGCTCAATCTTCTCCCAAGGCGGGGTCTGCGTACGAAGTAGCCACCTCGGCTGGAATTATCAGGCCTCAACCAAAATCTATTGGGACAATCTCCAATCAGTATAAATATGTAGATCAATTGGGGAATATAATTAATCAGAATGCACAGCTTATTCAGAATTTTAATTATATAGAAATTCCTATCAATTCCAAATTGAAATTGATAGACAAAAAAATGGATTTATCCATAATCGGTGGATTTAGCACCAATATTTTGTTGGGAAATAAAGTCTTTTTTAAGCAGGCAAACAAAAAAAGTTATATTGGAGAAACCGAAAATCTAAACACAATCAGATATAGTACAAATTTTGGTTTTGGTTTTGGATATCAGATAGCTAAAAATATTCAGTTTAATTTAGAACCTATATTTAAATACTCTTTAGTCCCGATAAATAAAAATCCGGAAATATCCAATTACCCCTTTACTTTTGGGTTAAATACGGGTTTTTTAGTCAAATTTTAAATAGAATATTTAGTTTAAGAGTTACATAGTCAATTCTGCCCCAAAATGTTGGGGCTTTTTTTAATTTCAAAGTTCTTTGATTGATTAGTGTCTGTCCATAAAGTCCGATAAATATCTTTTGTCTACGAATACACGAATGAACACGAATAATTTTTGTTTTCAGCACTCTCTACACTATGAAATAAGTGCCTATAAGTAGCTAAAACTGTATGAATTTTAGTACTTTGGCTACTTATAAAACGAATATTATGCGAAAATTAATTAGAAGGAAGAGCGAATTACGTATTCTTTCTGATGTATTAAAAATTTCCGAGATTAACACTATTCACGGAAGTTGTTGTTTATAATTCAGATAATCCATGACACCATCAAAATACCCCATAGCAACTTGGCGAACCCTTTTAGAGGTTTTTATGCCATCAATAAACACGGTTTTATGTGATAGTTGCTCCATTTCGTTGGCATTATCCTGATAGAGCGTTTCGCCATAACAAAGCGGCCCGTTAATCATACGCGTTAGCGCCAGATTTCGGGCATATACACCCTCATAACCAGTATAATTTGCCACTTTTTGCATATATCTCTGACTTCCATTGAGTGGATAGGCCGGCACTTTTAGGCGTTCATTCAGGCGCGTACTAATAAAATAGGCCAATTCCATTGAACGCTCAATCTGATCGGATAAAACAATTCGGGCAAAATTCAGCCGTTGCTCTTTATAGCGCATTTCACCGGCAATATAAGCACCTGGAACAAAGGCCATATTATAATCGCTTTTGGTCGTCAGTTGATTTCCGTGACCGTCATATTTTCGGTTTTGAGAATCGGCATTATAGTGAATTATCAATGTAAAATGCGGACGGAATTCGTTGATTTTTTTTGCGCGCTGATGTAATTCATAACGTTGGAAGAAAACATGATAAATGTACTTTTTATTTGTGGAAATAAGTAGCTTATTTGCAGTAGCTTTAGAGATATAACCTTCACGTAATTCACTGATAACAGCATCGGTTAAATCTTCGTCAATCCATTTGGAAAAAGATTTATCGAAAGCAGTCCATCCCATTTTTTTGCGAGTTAATAAAACGGTTGCTCCCAATTTCTCAAGTGTATCTCTCAGGAATAGTGCAGTGGTAAAGGTTAATTCAGACTCAAAAACCTGAAGTACTCTTTTGTCGGGCATTCTTAAACGGGCTAATCGTCCCTCCCATATTGCTTCTTTAGCATTTCCGGAAAAATGTCCTGGGTCCAAAGCAATTCTGAGGCCTTCTAAGGGTTTAGAGTTGTTTTTTAGGACAAAAGTACTCGGCTTAATGATTAAATTGCCAAATTTATCGGGATTAAATTTTTTCACCCCTTTCTGTGTATATAATGCTATTACTTTACTTATATCCAACGAGTAATAAATTTTGTTATATAAATCAGATTCATCAAAATAAATTATACTTTCTCTTCGATTAATTCTCCAGTCATTCGGATTGGCATATAATTCCAAGCCACTATTATTTACACGATAGTAATATTTCACCGTTGGACTTTTTACAGACAATTTTATTCTTTCATTCACTGTTAAATGAAATTCTTTCGAAGCCTTTATCTCCTTATTTTGTTTCTCATTAGGAAAAACAACTACCGTTAATAAAATTAATACCCAACTCCACATAAGCTTTCTTTTTGTTTTATACGTAGCAACGCTATAAAAGATTCTAAAATTTATTAAAGATAGAATAGAAATCCTAATTTATTTTCTATTCAGTTTTTATTTTTTTCAGGATACAAATTTATAACTATTTTTGGACTTATATTATAACTGAAAAATGCAAATTCGATATAAAAAAATACCCGTAAAAACATATTATTTACAAGCAAAAAATATGCCTTGTGCAAAAGTAAACTGGCAAAATAGATTTGAAATAATAAAAAAGGAGAATATTGATACCTCTGAATACCGAAAAATTTATTCTGAAATAGGAAAGGATTTTGGTTGGACTGGTCATTTAATTCCAGGAGAAAAGCGATTGGCAAAAATTCTGACTTCTCCCCGGCTACACATCTATTATCTTTATAATTATCAGAAAGTCGCTGGATTAATTGAATTTAAGGAACATGCCCAAAGTGTTGAATTATTATACTTTGGCTTGATACCGGAATATATAGGCAAGGGTTTGGGTAAAAAATTTATGCAAAGTGTTTTTTATTTTGCCACCGGCTTTGAACAAGAATTTGTAGAACTGCACACTTGCGAATTTGACCATCCTAATGCTCTTTCTTTTTATCTTTCTTTGGGTTTTAAAAAAATAAAAGAACAAATTGATTGCGAATTTTATTCTGTAGAATTTATACAAAAACATAGCAGATAGAGCTGTAAATAAAATTAAAACTTTTTTGTCCACAAATTATACGAATTAGCACAAATGAGTTCGAACTAAAAACAGGTCGGACGGATAGATTTATTAAAACTTTAAAAATAGACAGCTTATTTACAATTGATTAATGAAGCCGTCCGAGCAATTTCGATGCAAATTCACCTTTTTATACTGGACTCACAAATAATAAAAAAAGAACAAAGTTTGACAATATAAATGTATGAAATAATGACAGTAAATAAAAAATTGGAACTCTTACGCCAATTAATGAAAAAGGAGAAGGTTGATGCTTATATCGTTAGCGGAACAGATCCACATTTGAGTGAAAATGTTCCCACACACTGGCGTACCAGAGACTGGTTGTCTGGCTTTACAGGTAGTGCTGGAAGAATTGTGGTTACTCAGGAATTTGCAGGCCTTTGGACAGATTCGAGGTACTTTATTCAGGCTGAAAAGCAGTTGAAAGATTCCGATTTTCAATTAATGAAGCTTAAAATTCCCCATATACCGGAATATATTGATTGGCTGGATCTGTACTCAGAAAGCTCCAAGACCATTGCTTTAGATGGGAAATTAATTGCTTATGGAGAAGGAACCTTATTGGTTAATCGGTTATCGAAAAAAAATAGTAGCGTACGTTTCGACCTTGATTTTATCAGCTCTTTATGGCTCGACAGACCGGAATTTCCATTAAATAAAGTTTGGAATTTAGCCGAAAAATTCAGTGGAAAGTCCCTGTTACAAAAAATTAGGGAGCTTAGAGAAAATATGAAAATACAAAATTTGGATTATTTTCTGATTACTGCTTTAGACGAGATAGCCTGGCTTTTCAACATCCGCTCAAACGATATAGAACATAATCCGGTAGCCATTGCCTTTGCGCTGATTTCTGAGCAAGAGGTAATTTTATATATCAAAAAAGAGAAATTAAACGCTGAAAGTCTAGATTATTTCGCCAAACAAAATGTATTACTAAAAGACTATGGTGCAATTGACACCGACTTGGCAGAAATTAATTCAGGAGTGGTATTAGGCCTTTCTCCGGATAGCACAAATAAATATTTGACGCAAATTATCCCAAAAGAAACGGTTATTAAAAAAATAATTAGTCCGGTAGCAGAGCTAAAAGCCTGTAAAAATGATACCGAAATAGCCAATATGCGCCAAGCTCACATTAAAGATGCAGTTGCGCTTATTAAATTTTTTTCGTGGGTAGAAGAGGTGGCTTCTAAAGAAACAGAGACCGAATTTAGCTTAGCTGAAAAATTGCATTCTTTCAGAGCAGAACAAGAAAATTTTGTTGACGATAGTTTTGAAGCTATAATTGGCTTTAATGCTAATGGAGCCATTGTGCATTATGCCGCAGATAAAGAAACAGCTGCAAAAATTACTGCAAACGGCATTCTATTAGTGGATTCCGGTGGACAGTATTATGAGGGAACAACCGATATTACCCGAACAATTGCTTTGGGAAATTTCCCTAAGGAAACCAAAACAGATTTTACTTTAGTACTCAAAGGACACCTCCAGCTTGCAATGGCTGAATTTCCAGAAGGAACTGCTGGATACCAATTGGATGCGCTGGCCAGATTACCGCTTTGGAAAGCCGGAAAAAATTACGGGCATGGAACCGGACATGGTGTTGGTTATTTTTTAAATGTACATGAAGGACCGCAAGCGGTAAGAAGTCAGGCTTATGCTAATTATCCGCTAAAAGCAGGAATGATTATTTCTAATGAGCCAGGCTACTACCTCGAAGGAAAGTATGGAATACGAATAGAAAATCTGGTTCTCTGTAAAGAAGCCAAGCACACAAATTTCCTGAAATTTGAAACAATAAGCCTTTTTCCAATAGATATTAATTTGATTAACAAAGAAATGCTTTCCAAGGATGAAATAAGCTATCTGAATAAATACCACAAAACAGTTTTTGAAACCTTATCTCCACTTGTTGGTCAGGCGGAAAAGGAATGGCTAAAAGAAAAAACAAAAACTATATAATTTATTCTTTCGATAAACTTTGCCAAAGCTTAAATCAATCATGCGGCTAATGTTCTATTAATCAATAAGATGATTACACAATGACAACTTTGGCAATTTTTTCAATTACAGGTATTTATAAAAGCGTAACGAACTATTGGGAAAAAAATAAAAAAATATCAGAATTAAATAAACTTTGGCACAAAATTTTAATATATTTACATCAAAAATAGGTTTCAGACAATGGACAAAAAAAAATTATCAAATATAATTCGTTTAATCATATCCCTTGCCGTTACCTTGGGCGTTTTCTTCATTCTGTATATTGTATTTTACTGGAACTACCTGAACACAAAATTTAAGAGTACTTCCGAATATCAATATACCGAAGTAGCCACAAATGCCTCTATTGGAATACATTCAAAATTAAACACTCTCCAGCATGATGTTTATTACCTCTTAGACAATCTAAATGAAACAAATATTGAATCACATGAATTTGTTAGCCAATTTCGGAGAAGAATTCAGAAAGTACTCCTTAGCGAGGGTAGTTATGCCGGTTTATTTTTACTATTAGAGCCTAAAGTTTCATTAATAATCAATAGTAATACCTATACTGACGATTATAAGCGCTTTAGTTTCTATGCCGATAAAAATAAATTTGGAGGAATTGCTTATACCAATTTTCAGAACAATTTAAGCAAAGATATAAATGCTATCTATGATGATAATTTTCAATTTCCGGAAAAACGGATAATATATCCTTATAAAAAGAAAGGGAAAAATTTGATTATCTTCCTTTATCCTGTCAGGAGGAACAAATCGGTAATTGGCTTAATGGGCTTTATGCTCCATATCGATTATTTTAATCTGGTATTAAAAGAAATATACGACAAGAACAATCGACAAATCAGTATTTCATTAATTACAAATAAAGGGAATATTATTGCCTATGCTCCTTTGCTTAATACAAATTATTTAGGATTGAGATTAGAGCAAATCTCCAGAAGCAAAAATATCACTGCACTTAAAAATGATACCATAATTGAACAAAAAGATCAAATAGCTATTGGGGAAAAAGTATCGACAAATATTTTAAATTTTCCCTGGTACATTAATTTAGAATTCGATAAAGCTAGTTATCGGAACTTTACAAAGAAAATTATTTTTCTAAACACCAGCCTTGCCCTTGCTGCTTTTCTAGCCTTATTTATTGTCATGAATTTCTTATTCAAAACCTATAATTTAGAGATAAAAAGGCTTCTGAAATTTGCACAAAGAATTTCTTTAGGAGTGATAAAAACAAATAATTTTAAATATAAAAACGAAGAGTTTCAACAATTAAATGAGAAATTAAACGAAATCACAAAATTTGAAGATAATTTAGGAGTCTTTTTTGATAAAATACATGCTCGAGATTACGCCTCCCGTATGGAGGAAAGAGGTAAAAAAGATATTCTCACTAAAAAGCTAAACAGCTTGGTCGAACGTTTGGCTTATACCCGCAGCCAAGCTGAGAAACAAGCTAAAGAAGTGGAATTCAGGAATTGGGGACGTAAAGCATTGGCCGAATTCACTACTATTTTGGCTGCAACAAACAGAAGTTTAGAAGAAGTTTCCGGTGCTACATTATCCAAATTTTCAGAACTATTTGGCTTAGTTATAGGTGCAATTTATGTACTTAGAGATAATGATGACCAGAAGTATTTAGATTTAGTAAAAGCCTATGCCCTGGATCATGAAAAACAAAAAATAAAACATATAGAACTTGGTGAAGGTTTTGTCGGCGCGGTAGCCTTAGAACAAAAGCCAATTTTTATTGATAAAGTACCAGAAAATTATTTGGAAATAACAACAGGTTTAGGTAGAACTAAACCAACATTCTTAATTTTTGTCCCATTAATTTTTGAACAAGAAACTATTGGTGTTCTTGAATTGGCTACCCTTAGGGATATAAATGAATTTGAACAACAGTTTATAGTAAGTGTGGCAGATAGTATAGCTATTTCATTATCTGGAATTATAATTAATAATAAAACAAAAATTCTATTAGAGCAATCAAACAAACAAGCAGAAATTTTACAAACCAGAGAAGAAGAATTACAACAAAACATCTCTGAATTAAAAGAATTGCAAGAGCAGACAAGCCGGATGTCGCTAAGATTAGATTCTTTAACCCGAAGTATTGATTTTTTCTTTTATGCCTTCGAGCTAGACCTAAAAGGTCGGATTCTGCAGGTAAACTCCTATTTTAAGGAAAATTTTAAATTTGAAGATGAAGCAATAATTGGAAAATCCTATGAATTAATAACAAATATTAGTGAGAATACCGATTTTTATGCTAGCCTGTGGGAAGACTTAAAAAGAGGTATAAACAGACGCGAAAATGAATTAATTGTAATTAATAAACATAAGCGAAATCTGATTAATTTTTATACACCAATTAAACGCGACTCAGAAAGTGATATTACAAGTATTTATGTGTTTGGAATTGATATTACAGCTCATGTAGAAACCAAAACTCAACTGACAATATTAAAACTAGAAAAAGAAAAAAAGGAGCATAAATTAGTCGTTGAACTAAAAGAACAAAAATCACTTAATGAACGATTCAGAATAGCGCATAAAGACCTATTGAACATAATCGAAGCCATAGATAAACGGATTATCCGAATTGAGTATGATATTGAAGGAAATATTGTTAAAGCCAATAGTTTATATTATAAATTTGTAGGCATAGATGCCGATACTCAAAGAGAAAGTATTATCCAGAAAACTAAGCAGGATAAAGGGCTCAAAGAACGTTGGGCTAAAGTATTAGATGGTCAGATAAACGAAGTTTTAACCAAAGTGAAATCTCGCTCTGGAAAAGAATATTGGTGGAACATTATTGATATTCCAGTTAGCAACAGAGCTGGAAATATTATAAAAGTTATTAGCATAGCCATAGATCTTACAAAAGAAAAATCAGCCGAAATCAAGACCCGCCAGGAATATACAAATCAAGGCATTCTACTAAAAAAACACTTAAAAAAAATCAACGAATTGGAGACCCGCACAAATATCCTGAATGAAGAAAATAAAGTGAAAGAAGAGATGATATTAAAGCTAAAAGATGACATAAAAAAATTAAAGGCAAAATAAGTAATGAGTCCAGTATAAAAAGGTGAATTTGCATCAAAATAGGTCAAACAGCTTCATTAATCAATTGTAAGTGAGCTGTCTATTTTTATAGTTTTAATAAATCTATTCGTCCAACCAGTTTTTAGACCGAACTCAGTAATGACTAATGATCAATGACTAATTCAGTACTACGACTCGTAAAAAAAAATTGATAGCATATGAAAATCAATAGTTCGGTATATTTTTTCAAATAGCCGACAACAAAAAAATTGGCAAAGTTCACTTAAATCAATCACCTCGCTGATTATCCGCAGTATATTGATTTGTAAATTACAACTTTGCCAAAGTTTAACGAAATATTGACTATTGTATAGATAATTAAATGTGAATTATTATATTTTGTGGCAAACAGCATTAGTAATTCACAATTTATAATTAACTTAGTGCCCGTTCTATATCATTTTTCAAATCTTCGATATCTTCAATTCCTACTGACAAACGAACCAAACCATCGGTAAGTC
>CAYQXT010000117.1:0-9767 GCA_964421365.1 uncultured Bacteroidaceae bacterium | reverse complement strand
ACTCCTATTCACTGCAAGCTAATCAGAAAGAACTCATTCCGTTTATAGCACCGCATCAGCTCAGTATTACAAACTCAGCAGAAATAAAAAACTGGATGTTATTCCTAAATTATAGCTTCACCTCGAAAAGAAATATCTCAAAATCAGCTATTTTAAATCCTCTCTATTTATTAAATCTAAGAATCAGCAAAAAATTAAATTATAGAAAATTAAAAGTCGAAATTAATCTGGGTTTGAACAACGCACTTAACACTATGACCGAAACTATGCCGGGATATTACATGGAACCAAGGAATTTTAACATTTCATTAAAAATTAGATACACCAAAAACAGATAAGTCTAATACTCATATTATTTTTTTTTCTATTTTTGCCGCTAAAAATAAAGTATGCAACAAATTTTAATCTTAGTTTTCTTATTAACCTATTCCCAATTATTCTCACAAGAAAAAAAAGATTTAATAGCCTACCGAACTACCGAACATATAAAAATAGACGGGAAGTTTAATGAAATTACCTGGAAAAATGCTCCTAAAAGTGCTAATTTTATGCAATTTAGTCCAAATCCAAATGATAAACCGACAGCAGAAACAAGTGTGCAGATAGCTTACGATGATGTAGCACTATATGTAACAGCTAAAATCAAACAAAACCCTGATAGTGTTTATCAGATTTTCAGTGCGAGAGACGAAATTGATAATACCGATTTTTTCGGAATTCTGTTAGACCCATATAATGATGGACTTAAAGCCTACTCTTTTTCGGTTTCAGCCGCTGGAGTACAGGCCGATATTGCCTTTACCAGCAATAAAGGCGATAATAACTGGAATGCCGTTTGGTATTCGGCAGTTAGAATGACTAAAACAGGCTGGCAAGTCGAAATGAAAATTCCTTATTCAGAATTGCGTTTTGCCAAAGCCAACGTGCAAACATGGGGCCTTAATTTCTTTCAAAGCACACAGAGCAATCGCGAAATGGATGCATGGAATCCATTGGATGTAAAAATTGATAATTTTATAATTCAATCGGGTACGTTAAGTGGACTGAAAAATCTACAACCGCCATTAAGATTAAGTTTTCTCCCCTACTCTACTGCTTATTTAATTAAGAGTCAAGAAGGAAACAAATGGGGTAGTAGTATAAAAGGCGGAATGGACTTAAAATATGGTATTAACGAAAGTTTCACTTTAGATATGATGCTTATTCCTGATTTTGGACAAGTAGAAAGCGATGACCAAGTATTAAATCTCAGTCCTTATGAGACTTATTATAACGAAAAACGTCCTTTCTTTATGGAAGGGACAGAACTTTTCGGTCGCGCCCGAATTTTTTATTCTCGTAGAATTGGCGCTACACCACAAAAATACGATGAGGTGTATGATGATTTATATGCAAATGAAAAAGTAACAACACATCCCTCAGAACTTCAGCTCATAAATGCAACTAAAATAAGTGGAAAAACAAAGTCGGGCTATTCAGTAGGCTTTTTAAATGCTCTTTCAGGAAATTCTTATGCCACCATTGTAGATACAGCCAAGAATTCCGAACGACGGTATTTAATGCAAGGTATGACTAATTTTAATGTTAGTGTTGTTGAAAAAAGTCTGAAAAATAATTCCTATATCAGCTTGATAAATACCAATGTAAACAGACTTAAAGACCACTATATAGCTAACGTAACAGGCCTACAAACAGACCTATACAACAATTCTAAAAAATATCAACTAAGAGTAAGAGGAGCCTTAAGCTACAAAAACAAACCGGAATTTAACAGCCAAACAGGCTTTTATGTTAATACAGCACTCGAAAAAGTAAAGGGAAACTTCCGGTTTGAGCTTTCGCAAAATACAGAATCAAATACTTACGATCCCAATGATTTGGGATATTTGCAACAGAACAATGAATTTAGTCAGAAAGCTCAAATTAGTTATCAAATTTTTAAACCCAAATATTTCTACAACAATTGGAATATAAAATTGAAATATGAGCACCAAATGCTCTACAAACCATTTGTTTACACAAAATCCTTTCTATTTACCAACGGACATCTTACTTTTAAGAATAATATGAGTGCCGGTTTTTTTGTAGGACGCTCACTTACCAATGAAAAAGATTATTTTGAACCTCGCACCGATGGATATGTATATATTAAGCCCTGGGACTATTTTTATCATCTCTGGTTTTCAACCAATTATGCAAAAGATTTTGCCATTGATTTTGGTGGTGGTGGCACAAGAAATCCAATATGGAACTCAACTGAAAATTCAATTTTCATGGCTCCACGCTATCGTATTGGAAACAAATTTAGTATAAGATACCAGATAGAATACAATCAATCAAAAAATAATAGAGGTTATGTTGAAAATACGGAAAAAGAAGTTATTTTTGGAAAAAGAAATCTCGAAACAATCACAAACTCACTAAATATTAGCTATATAATCAACAAAGATGCTGCTTTTAATCTAAGATTCAGGCATTACTGGACAAGCGTACGCTATAAGGAATACTATACACTTTTAACCAACGGGAATTTGGTTCATAATGATATAAACGCCTCTGGGCAAGATATAAATTTTAATGCCCTTACTATTAACGCTAATCTAAGATGGCAGTTTCTTCCGGGTAGTGAATTAGTTTTAGTATGGAAAAATGAGCTATTAAGTGATAATAATGAGATAATTATCGGCTATTTTGAAAATTTTAAGCATAGTTTAAGCTTGCCACAAACAAATTCTATCTCCCTAAAAATAAGATACTACATTGATTATCAAAATATAAAACAGCTATTTTAATTAAAATTGGATTCGGGAATTGAGATTCAGGAATTGTAGAACTACATTAGTAATTTATAATTAGTTTCTGTCTATAAACTCCACTCGTTTGGCAAAGGTTTTACCCTTGTCGTATTTATTATTCTGACTAAGCCTGAAAGAATATTAACGACTCAGGCATAGCCTAAACCGAACAACAGTTTTGCTCAATATAAATTATTCGTATAATTCGTGATAAAAAATACTTATTGAACTTTGTGGACGGGCACTGATTTGTAATTCGTAATTATTTATGGGGCGCACAAGTGAGCTTTCCGCTAATACTTCCCCTTGCCCCAGCCCACAAAACATCGGCAAAAAAAAGAGTTCCGCTCGCCACTACCATCTTTTTTACCCAATAAATGGGGAATATCATATAGAGAGCCTGCTGTAATCTAAATTTAGAATTTCTCATTAGTGGAACAGCTTTTGTTGTTTGTGATAAAAAAAAAGTATCTTTGTATTAATGAAAAAAGTTAAATTCTATATTCTTCTGATTATTTTCTTATTTTCAGGCTTTTATTCTAAAGCACAGCAAAGATTTACCGATAAGAAGCGGGCCGAATACATTTTTTATGTTGCTACACGAATAAAATGGCCGGATAGTACACTAAATACTAATTTCAATATAGGAGTAGTTGGCAAAGAAGACAGTATATTATATTACCTCAACGAATTACGAAAAACAAAGCATGATAGTATTTACCACCTTCCCGTACATATTTTACCCCTAAAAAATTATAATTACCTCTCGCAGGCCAATTTAATTTACGTTCATAAAAGAAGTGGTTTTAGCGTAGATAATATCTACAAAAGAATTAAAGGCAAACATATATTGCTCATAGGCGAAAATTTTGAATTTCAATCCGCAATGATTGGCTTTGTGGTGGTCAACGATAAACGCCGCTTTACCGTAAACACCAAACTCCTTGATGCTGAGGGATTTAAAGCTCCACGCCTATTCATGGCATTAGCCATAAAAACACGTGAACAAATGGAAGCCGAATATAAAAAATCGCTACAAGTTTTACGGGGCGAAATTGAAAAAGTAAAAGCACACCGTAGAGAAATTCATCGGCAAAAAGCTGTAATTGACTCCCAAAAGACAGAAATCTCAAGCCAAATAACACAACTTAAAGACCTGAAACAAAATGTATCGAAACAAGAAGCACTTCTTGCACAAAGAATGCAAGAGATTAAGGAACAAGAACATAAAATAAGTAAACAAAAATTAATTTTTGATAAGCAAAGTACAGAAATTGAAAAACAGGAATTGCTTATCAAAAATCAGATGCAGGCCTTAAGCCTCCTAATGGAAAAAGTAAAACTACAACAAATAATATTAATCCTTTCCGTTGTTTTTATTGCCGTGATGTTGCTACTTGCTTTTTTCATTTATCGGGGCTATCGTATAAAAAAAGAGGCCAACAGAATGTTGCAGGAGAAAAATGATGCCATTGAGCAGCAAAATGCTGAAATTCTACAACAAAAAGAAGAAATTCTGACACAACGCGACCAAATTGAAGAACAAAGAGATGTTCTTGCTGAACAAAGACAAGAAATAATCGACAGTATTCAATATGCAAAAAGAATTCAGGAAGCTGTTCTTACGCCCGATGAAGTGATAGACAATATTTTACCTCAGCATTTTATCATCTATCATCCACGAAATATTGTGAGTGGTGATTATTACTGGGCTACTCAGCTTGGCGACCAAATGGTTATTGTAGCTGCCGATTGTACAGGACATGGCGTTCCCGGAGCTTTCATGAGTATGCTGGGCGTTTCATTCCTAAACGAAATAGTAAACCGTTTGCCCGAATTACATGCGGATATCATTCTCAACGAACTTCGTAATCTGGTCATTAAATCACTACACCAAACCGGAGAAGACATGGAGCAAAAGGATGGGATGGATATGCAACTATGTATTATCAATAAGAAAAAAGGCACATTGGAATATTCCGGTGCCAATAATCCATTATTTATCGTTCGGGAGAAACAAAATGGAAAAGAGCTGCCCCTAAGAGAGAAATACAAAATGGAAGAGTTTGAAAACGAAAACAAACAAGTCTTTCAATTGCTACAAATAAAAGCAGACAAAATGCCTATTGGTATTTATCTTTATTTAAAACCATTTACGCTTCACACCATAAACATCCATCCCAATGATCAGGTTTACATGTTTTCCGATGGACTACAAGATCAATTTGGAGGAAAAAAAGGACGTAAATTTATGAGTAAACAATTCAAACGCATCATTATAGCCCAAGCTCATCAAGATATGGACAAACAAAAAGAGGCGCTGGAAACAGCCTTAAAAAACTGGATGATAGGCTGGGAGCAAGTAGACGATATTCTGGTTCTCGGACTAAAAATATAAAAGCTTAACAAAATCTTTTTTTGTTGAGATGACATGACTACCTACTAACATCTTATAAAACAGATAGCTATAAATGCCCAACAAAAAAAGACTTAGCCAGAAAATTTTATTTGCGATAAGCCGCATCACAAATTGTGGTAACCGTATTATTATCGGCATCAGTATCGGTTGTTCCATCTATAGCATCTAAATCACTTCCGCAAGTTTCTTCAGGTGTTCCCGTTGACAGAACATTACCATCGGCATCAGTAGTTTGGGTATAGCAGTATTTGCAATTATCTCCTGCATCATTAGTGCAGGAAGGTAAAAAAAGAGTAAATCCAATGGCGACAATAGCTGTAATAATCAATCTTTTCATAATCATTTTTTTTATTAGATGTATTCGCAAACTTATTCGTTGCTTTACTTAGGACGCTAAAATTATAAAATTTCATAAAATAAAATGTTAAAAAAAACAGAACTCGCTATTTTTTTTAGCAAAAGTGTATGCTGAAAATCGAGAATTGAGATTCAGAATTTGTGATTTGGGACGCTTTCAGGTAGGCTATCGCCTACACTTCAAGGTCTAAGCTCTAAGCAATTAATCTCTAATCATTAATTCCAAGCACTATTTTAGAGAGTTCAATTTGCTCATTATCACCAGTATATTTTCCTCTGGTATCCGATAATTTAACCGTCGATTCCCACTCATTCCCTTCGGGATGCGCTCCGGTAAGCTTAATTACTATATTCAGCGGCTTTACGCCCACATCATTTGTCAGGTTTGTTCCTATACCAAAAGAAATTTTAATTTTACCGCGCATTGCATCAGCAATATTTTTAACTGCATCTGGATTTAAGCCATCAGAAAAAATAATAGTCTTTGATTTCGCATCAATTCGTAAATCTTCGTAATGCTTAATTGTTTTTTCGGCAAATTCTATGGGGTCACCACTATCCTGACGGACTCCATCGAAAAGTTTGGCAAATTTGGTATCAAAACTTTTATAAAAAATATCGCTGGTAAATGTGTCGGAAAGGGCAATTCCCAAATCGCCACGATAGACATGAACCCAATTCTCCAAAGCCAACTTATTGGCCATTTTAAATCCATATTTTGCGGCATGAAACATAAACCATTCGTGCGCGTGTGTACCAATAGGTGTAAGATTGTATTTCTGGGCAAAATGTACATTACTCGTACCAGTAAAACAGCGATGGCCATAGTTTACAAAGGCTTTTACTACCCGATCCTGATTTTGGTAAGAAAAGCGTCGTCTCGTACCAAAATCAGCCACTTTAACATCTAAATTATTGAAAAATACAGCTTTCTTCCGGGCTTTATCAATAATCTGCCCTTCTTCTTCGCCCTTTTGATTGGTCATTTTAAAGTAAAGCTCAGAAATCATAGACATTAAAGGAACTTCCCAGAGAACAGTGCGATACCAGAAACCTTCTACAGAAACCTGTAAATCACCCTTATTTTGCACAATTCCTACCTCGCCGGGGTCGTAGCGATAGCCCGAAAGAAAATCCAGATAAGTAGGATCTAAATAATAACATTTTTCTTTTAAAAAAAACTTTTCCTCTATGCTTAGTTGCAGCTTATTCATGGCTTGCACCTGCTTTCGTAGCTCTTGTGCAAAGCCATCAGGAAATTCGGTTTCCCCCCTGTTAATAAAATTATACCGCACTTTTGCTCGGGGAAACATCTTTACCACAGCATTTTGCATAGTAAATTTATACAAATCATTATCTAATATTGAATTCAGCATAATCAATTTTTTTTACTAATTTAAAAAAACTTATCAGATATACCAAAGCTTCTCGATTTTTCGACAAGGTCTTTTTCCTGAAATTAAACAAAATTGGTGCGCATCCATACTGTCTTAGAAATTAGGTTATTTATAATAATTTCTCTATTTGTTTTCTTTTTCCAATTCTTTTGTCTTTTTGAGAATAAAAGCAATATTTTTCATTTCAATGGTCGTCAGACTATCATCGACATTATTAACCATAGGCTTATACCATTTTTGTTTAGAAAATTCTTTTTTAAATTTAGAACCAGAAGAACAAAAATTTTGTTGCGTATGGAGTCAAGTTCTTCAAAAGTAAAACCAGTATGTATCTCGAGTATTCCGTGCGAAGATAATTTGTCGGGATCTTCCGGAGAGCTAATATCTACTATGTAGCTTACAATGGGATATTCATCGGTCATTTCAATAAAATATGTAAAAGCAAAGTTCCTGTTTGTTTTGATCTTCGCCAAATTTCATTGAGCATCAATACTGTAATATGACCATTTGGCTTCACAATAAAATGGTACATTACTATAATTAGAATTATTTTGCTGAATTTCGAGTAAAGTATCACCTAAATTCCTAAGATTATTACCATTACCGTAATCTATAAACTCATCAACTTTAATTTTATTTATAAGTCCTGTATAAAAAGGTGAATTTGCATCAAAATCGGTCAGACGACTTCATTAATCAATTGTAAGTGAACTGTCCATTTTTACAGTTTTAATAAATCTATCCGTCCGACCGTTTTTTAGACCGAACTCATTAATGCTTTAATGTTTTCTGTTGAAGTTTTATTTTAGGTTGAATTACAACTATAGAAAACCATCATAAACAAAAAGGCACTACTATATTAACTTTTTCATATTTAGAGTCAATTATTTTTCTTTAAAAAGTCTATATCTTCATTTTCCGAGTTTAAAGCCTGCTGATCTACCATTATCTTCAAAGGGAAAAGCTTCGGTGAGGAATAAAGTATCGCCTCTAAATTCCCAATGATAGCCATTTTATAAAGTCTGAATATCCTTTTTATCTGAATATTTCCATTTTCCTAATGATATAAAATAGCTTTTTGTGGAATCAATTCCAGAAACACTTAAATTAGCATTAAAAACCACTTTTGTATTACGTTCCAAATCTAAATATTCACTCTCAGAAATATTTTTAGCAAAGTATTTTTCATAGTCAGTATTTTTTTCATCTCTAAGATAATAGTAATTATTTATCCATGTTGTTTGTCCAGTTTTTATATCGCTAACTTACCTTTTTAATGCTGTTTTGGCCTTCTTCACCATATCCAAAGCAATATATTTCGCCATATTGCCCTTTTCCGAAATAAATGGAATATCTGTAATAGGGTAACCCATTATTGTAGTTATATATCTTTCTATTGATAACAGTACTGTAAATTCGGTTGAAAGACTACCATGTTCCGGCTAAACTGCCGAACAAAGGGTCAATTTTAGTTTCTTTTTTTGGGTTCTGACTTAAGTGGTGTTGCTTTGGGTACTGAAACAACTGTAGAATTAATGATTTTGATTATTAACTGCATTTACAGAATTCTTCGATGTAAATACCTGAAAATAAATAAGGAAAATTGTGCCAATCCAAAATAATATTGTTTGCTCCATTTTTATTTGTTTTATCGTTTGTCAAGGTCTATATTTACCTTATGTGAAATTATCAACCCTTATTTTATTCACCCTAACCTCATATTAATCAGCATAAACACAAAATAATATAGAATCAATCCGGCAGATTAAAAGAACTTCTACGGCATCAGATTAATGGATTGTTTTATCTTATCCAAATTATAGTATGAATTTAAAATCAAACATCATTAGTGGCGGTTGGTGGGCATGCAAAAAAAAAGTAAACCCAATTCCTGATTCCGGCTTCCTTACTCCCAAATTCCCAATTTATTATTATCTTTGAAGTTCAAAAAATAAGAGAATGAATTTTCAACAAGCTGGAGAAAACCTAAAAATATCATGGAAATCAATTAGTTCTAATAAAATGAGGACGATACTCACCGTATTGATTATTGCCATAGGAATTATGGCTTTGGTGGGTATTCTCACCGCAATTGATGCCATAAGGGGTAGTATAAGCAGTTCTTTTGAGCGTATGGGTGCAAATTCTTTCACGATAGAAAAGCGCGGTCTGCAAATCAGAATGGGTGGAAAGCAAGCTCGCCTAAAGAATTTTGCTCAAATCAGCTACCATCAAGCTACTGATTTTAAAAAAGAGTTCGATTTTCCGGCCGTAACCTCTGTCTCGATTACTGGTACAGGCATTGCCACCGTAAAATACAAAACAGAAAAAACAAATCCGAACATACGCGTTTTGGGGGGTGATGAAGACTATCTGACTACCGGGGGTTATGAATTAGCCGGAGGCCGAAATTTCAATGCGAAAGAAGTTTTACAGGCTAAACATCTTGCCATTATTGGTTCGGCTATTGCTGAGAAATTATTTAAAAAACAAAATCCTATCAACAACATAATCAGCATCGGTAATGGAAAATATAAAGTAATAGGTATTTTAAGTAAAAAAGGCAGTTCTATGGGTTTTAATCAAGATGCCATTTGCATTTTGCCGCTGAATAATGTCCGTCAGTATTTTTCGCGCCCTCGTATGTCTTTCAAAATAAACATTCAACCGCAATCCAATCTGAATATTGACATGGCCATGGGCGAAGCTGAAGCCTTATTTAGGCAAGTCAGACATCTGAATATCAAAGATAAAAGTGATTTTTATATTAATAAAAGTGATAATCTGGCTCAACTACTC
>CAYQXT010000116.1:3841-9769 GCA_964421365.1 uncultured Bacteroidaceae bacterium | reverse complement strand
GTGTATGATCAAAAACAAATTAGTTTAAGTCGGGGTGATATATTGTATCTTACAAGCGATGGATACTGCCTTCAAAACAATAAATCCCGGAAGCCATTTGGAACCAATAATTTAAAAAAACTTTTACACGCTATTGCCAGGCGTCCAATGGACGATCAGCAATTGGCACTTGAATTAGCCCTTCAAAAATACCGGGGAAGAGAAACACAACGGGATGATATTACTATTTTTGGGATAAAATTATAAATTATAAAAAAAAGGATTATTGTTTCATTAATAAACATAATTTCGTACATTTGTTTTACATAAGCCAAAATAAGTAATAACTTGAGAACCTTTATCATTTTATTTTTAGTTTCTTTATTTTCAATATCGGCCTATTCACAGCATGTCACGGTGAGCGGAAAGTTACTTCTAAATAAAAAAAACAATGAGAATGTGAAAATTTTGCTGGTAGCTAACGGGCTACCAGTTGATAGCACGTATAGTAATTCCAATGGATATTTTGAAGTTGATATTCCCTATAATGATAACTATATTTTACGCTTTGAAAAATATGGACAAGTACCTAAAACAATATTAGTAGTTACGAATATTCCCACTGGCTTAAAAGCCAATTCATCAATAGATGTTTTTCTGAATTTTGAAAATGCACCCTTCGCCTTAGATTTAAGTGGTTTAAATTCAATTCTGGCTAAAATATCTTACTCCGAAAAACAAAAAAAATTCGTTTATGATGAAAATTTTTTTATGTCAAAAAGAGAGTATGACAAGCTTTTACAACAAAAAATTAAGGAGCAACAGCATAAAATAATCTCTATTGAGGAAGAAATAAAAAAAATGAGTTCTGCTGCAAGAAAAAGCCTAGGAATTGATATTAAAGAGTATGAAATGGAGAAAAAAGTGGCGATAAAAAAATATGAAGCGGAGAAAATCTTGTACCAGTCGCAGAAGGAAGCTCAGAAAATTGTTGAGGATGCCAAACATCGAGCGAAAAGGCTTTTGGGAAAAACTTTCAATACATTAGAAATAAAAAATAATCAGGACACTAGTTTATTAGCCAAACAGCGACAAAGTTTAATTATGCAACGCTATTTACTCGAAATAGAACGTTTGAATGCTAAGACACAGGTAGATAGTATAACTATTTTTAAAAAAGAAGCAGAGTTATCTCAAAAAGAAACAGAAATCTCTAAGAAACAGGCCTCAATAGCACAGCAGAAGAAAACCTTGCAACTTCAGAAAGAGAAATTGAGAAATCGAAATATTTTACTTATTGTTTCTCTGCTTTTCCTTATATTTCTTAGTGCAGACTTACTTTATATCTATCGCTTAAATAAAAAGATATCAAAATTAAATATTGATTTACACGAAACAAATGAACTTTTGGAGCATCACTCCCTGGCGCTGTCGCAAACCAACAACGCCGTAGTAATAATAGATTCAAAATTGCAAATAGAGTGGAGTAACAAAGCTTTTGCTAGGATAACCGGCAAATCACCCTACGATATATATCGAAATTTTGGTAATGATTTGGGACAATTTTTACGGTTAAATTTGGTTGAAATAGCCCAGAAAAATGAGAATATAAACAAAACTATTATTGAACAGAAAACAGACAATAAGGTAATTTGGTTACAAGTAAGTATCTCAAAGATAGAATTAAAAAGTTACGACGAACAATATATTGTTATGCTAACAGATGTTTCTGATTTAAAGCGGGCACGTATAGAAATAGGGCATCAAAAAGATGTTTTAGTTAAGCAAAATAAAAAAATTACAGATAGTATTCGCTATGCAAAGCGGATACAGAACTCCATCCTTTTGCCAGAAAAAAATATTCCCTCTGATTTTGAATCTTTTATTCTTTTTTTTCCCAAAGATATAGTTTCCGGCGATTTTTATTATTATAAAAAAATAGACCATAACAGGTATGCGTTTGCAGCTGCCGACTGCACCGGACATGGAGTTCCTGGGGCATTTGTTTCATTAGTGAGTTATGAAAAACTGGAACAAATATTGAGTAAGAAGGACAATAGTAATGCAGCCAGAATTCTGGAGGAACTAGATTCCACGCTGACTAAGTTTCTAAAACAGGGAGATACAGAAACAGAAGATGGTTTAGAAATTGCACTTTGTATTGTAGAAAAAAAAGGTAAAGTTTGGAAATTGGATTATAGCGGTGCAGGTAGGCCTTTGGTGATGCATCATGAGAAAAAAGACGAACCCGAAGTAATAAAAGGGCAACAACGGGGAATAGCAGGGAATAAACGCTATTATATTGAAAAGGAATTTCTTTCTCATGAAATAGAGATTACTGTATCAACAAGAATTTATTTGTACTCAGACGGTATAACAGACCAGAGAAGTATACTAAAAAAACGCTATGGAACAAAAAATTTACTCCAACTAATTGGAAAAGTATCAAAAAAAACTGCAAAAGAGCAGAAAAATAAATTTGAAAATATTATATTTGCATTAAATAAAAATTCTGAACAAAGAGATGATATAACATTAATTTCTTTCAAATTATTTGTTGATGAACCAAATTGAAGATAAAAAGGATTTATATAACCTTTTTGAGTTATACAAAATTGTTAGTGAACATATATTGATTTCTTATCGGGGTCCTTTTGATAAAAAGGTACTAAATATTTTAGGGAATAATGTTAAGGATGTTTTAATCGAGTATCCCGTTATTGGTAAGAAAATATTTAAGATCTTTGTTGAATTGGCTCAAAATATTGCATTATATTCTGCCGAAAGACAAAGAGCCATGGATTCTAATTTTGAAGGTGTAGGAATACTTTTAGTTAAAGATATTGGCCATTCGTTTGAATTTGTTACCGGTAATTATATATTGAAAAGAGAATTAGATAAGTTCATAGAAAAGGCCGAAAAAATTAATTCAATGGAAAAAGAAGAATTAAGGAAATATAAACGAGAACAATTAATGTTACCTGATGGTAATTCGGGTGGGGCAAATATCGGTTTGGTTCAAGCCATCTTGTTGTCAGATCACTCTTTGAATTTACATGTTGAGCCATATAATAATTTGCAATCATTTTTAGCTATTGGTGTAACCATAAAAAAAGATTTTAGTAATGGAAAATATTGATATAAAAGGATTTAAGGATGATTTTTTTATCCCTACCGTTAATTTTAATGCCGAGACCGGAGTTTGTGAAATTACCGGAGAATCTTATTTAGAAGAAACCGTGGAGTTTTATGCACCTTTAATTAAATGGTTGGAAGAATATACCGCAGACTCTGAAAATACAAAAATAAGTTTTAATTTTAAACTCACTTATTATAATACAAGTTCGTCTAAAAGAATTGTTGATATACTTCTTATTCTTAAATCATTTGAAGAAAAAGGGAAAGAGGTGGAGGTTAATTGGTATTACGAAGAAGACGATTTAGACATTGTTGAGGAAGTTGAAGACTTTATGAAAATATCTCGCCTGAGTATAAATTTAATCCTTTTTTAAAGGAACAATTTTAGTAAATTTTTCAATTGAACAGAGCGGTATTTTGTCTTTGAGTTCGGCAAGACCTTATAAAAGAATGGATTTTTAAGCAAAGTATCCTAATTTTAACCAAATTGTGAAATAATTTTTGGAAGGCTAAAGATTATTTACAAATTTGAAGTGAAAAGCCAAATATATGAACGAATCAATATTAAAAGCATTAATGCAGCTCTTTGCCATCGTTGCCACCGTTAATAAAAACGGTGTATCGCCGAATGCACGCGCCATTGTTGAAAATTTTTTAAAGCAGCACATCAATAAACGTCAAATATCAGAATATCTGGTTTTATTTGATGATTTTTTGGAACGACACAGTCGAAAAAGAGGGAATAAATCTGATGATAATAAAGTACATAAACGTACTTCAGTAAATTCCGTTAAAGTTCTGATGATTTGTCATGAAATTAATGAATCCCTGCAACAAAAAGAAAAATTTGTCGTACTGTTTCACTTGCTAGAATTCGTTAATGAGGATAGCCATGCCGAACAAAAAGAAATGGAATTTATTGATACAGTGGCAGATGTCTTCAATATTTCTCAAGCAGAGTATGCCCATGCCAAAGTATTAGTCTTTAATGAAATAAATAAGGCCTCACAAAAAGAAGATATTCTAATTATTGATAATCAAAAGGATGATGATTTTCTTTCAGAAGGTTTAGATATAGAAAGTTATTTTAAGCATTTTAATAGGGAAGGGATTGATAACGAGCTTTATATAATTAGATTTCCCAGTATAGCTTCTTTTTTTGTGAAATATACTGGCAAGCAAGAACTATTTTTAAACGGTCATCTTATGCCCTCAGAAAAAACGCAGATATTCGATGCTGGAAGTATTATCAAAAGTTCATTTTTCAATCCGATTTATCAAAGTGATGTTTTAGCCCGCTTTTTACACGCCGACAATAAAAAGCAGCTAGTTCTTAATGTTCATGATGTTGAATATCGTTTTCCGGAAAGTGAAAATGGATTACATAAATTTAATTTTTTTGCAGAGTCTGGTCAACTTATTGGAATTATGGGTGGAAGTGGTGTAGGGAAATCCACCCTCTTAAATATACTGAATGGTAATATTTGCCCAGACTCAGGTAAAATAACCATAAACAACTTTGATTTACACGCTCATAGTAGTGAATTAGAAGGAGTTATAGGCTTTGTTCCTCAAGATGATTTATTAATTGAAGAGTTAACCGTTTTTCAGAATTTGTATTATAATGCTAAATTGTGTTTTAGTAATTTTACCGAAGAACAAATTTTAGAAGCGGTAAATGCAACCCTGGACAATCTTGATTTATTGGAGATTGCCAACCTTAAGGTTGGTGACCCCCTCAATAAGTTTATCAGCGGAGGGCAGCGTAAACGCCTTAATATAGCCTTGGAGCTGATACGAGAACCGTCCATATTATTTGTTGATGAGCCTACTTCCGGATTATCTTCTACCGATTCAGAAATAGTCATGTTCTTGCTCAAAGAACTAGCTATAAAGGGGAAATTAGTTGTTGTGAATATTCACCAGCCTTCGTCAGACATTTATAAGCTATTTGATAAAATACTGATTATGGATAAGGGCGGACGCCCAATTTATAACGGAAACCCATTGGATGCCTTGGTTTATTTCAAGAGTATTGCCCATCATCTTAAGCCCGATGAGGCTGAATGCCATGTATGTGGCAATGTAAACCCTGAGTTAGTGCTTGAAATAGTTGAAGCAAAGGTTGTGAACGAGTATGGAAAATTCACAAAACAGCGTAAAATTTCGCCCGAAGAATGGTATCAATTGTATAAATCAAATATTGAAAGCAAATTAGAGCGTACCGAAATAAACGAAGAACTTCCTGCTAATCATTTTAAGATTCCCGGTTTTTTAAGCCAGTTTAAAATATTTAGCACTCGGAATTTACTATCAAAGTTAAGCAATCGGCAGTATATTCTGATTAATTTTCTGGAGGCCCCATTACTGGCAGCCATCTTGGCTTTTTTTATAAAGTATATTAAAGGAACGGTTGATAATCCTAATGCCTATCTATTCAGTCAAAACGAAAATATCCCTGCTTATCTGTTCATGGCTGTTTTGGTTGCACTTTTTATCGGTCTTACTGTAAGTGCCGAAGAGATTATAAAAGAGCAACGCATCCTGCAACGAGAGGCATTTTTAAACTTAAGTCGATTGGCTTTTCTGAACTCAAAAGTAATCTATCTTTTTGCTCTCTCTGCTTTTCAGACCCTTAGTTTTGTGCTTGTTGGTAACACTATTTTAGAGATTCACGGTTTGTACTGGGAGTATTTTTTTATTCTGTTTACCACCTCTGCCTTTGCCAATATGGTTGGTCTAAATATTTCATCGGCCTTAAATTCTGTAGTAACTATTTACATTCTAATTCCATTTATTCTGGTTCCAGAA
>CAYQXT010000116.1:0-3741 GCA_964421365.1 uncultured Bacteroidaceae bacterium | reverse complement strand
CATTCTAATTCCATTTATTCTGGTTCCAGAAATTTTACTGAGTGGTACTGTAGTCAGTTTTGATAAACTTCATCGTAGCCTGACAAATGATTTGTATGTACCTTTTGTGGGTGATTTAATGACCTCACGCTGGGCCTATGAGGCATTGGCTGTTACTCAGTTCAAAGACAATGCTTACGAGCGGAATTTCTTCGAGATAGAAAAAAAGATAAGTTATGCTAATTTTAGAAATAGTTTTGTAATTCCCAAACTCGAAACAACAATTACACAGTTAGAAAAAAAGGAAAAAAGTACCATCGACAGTTCAAAACGCAGCTATTATTTTGACTTATTAAATTCAGAAATAACTAAACTACATGCAGAACTAAATGGTAAGGCTCCTTTTTTTAAGGAAATGAATAGTCTAAATTCTAAGGATTTTAATTCAGATATAGCCGAAAATTTGCGTGACTATTTACAAAAGTATAAAAAATATTATCAAAAGCAACAATCAAAATTAAGCTATCAAAAAGATAAAATATATAAGAGTTTAATTAAGAAATTAGGCTCTAAAAAAGCTTTGGTAAAATTAAAAACACAAAATCAGAACGAAAATATTGAGAATTTGATGCTGAATGCGGCCAAAGTCAAGAAGATTGTAACGAAAAATGGAAGACTTATACAGAAAAAAGATCCTATATTTTTAGAGCCTTATTCACATTACGGTAGGGCTCAATTCTATGCCTCCGAAAAGAAAATTGGAAACTGGCAGATTAGTACTTTTGCATTTAATAGTCTTATTATTTGGCTTACTTCTTTACTTCTTTATTTTACATTATTGCATAATACATTACGTAAGATGATTGAGTCTAACTGGTGGAGAAATATTTTGAAAAAAATAAAATAACAATAGGATTGAACTCTGACAGGGTTCAAGAAACTGTCAGAGTTGGTTTATTTTGGTTCAAAATTCTATCAGACTCAGGCTCTTAATCTTTACTTATTCCTGGAGTCGGAGCTGTTTTTTTTTTTCGGTTTACTGAAAAACCAAATTTCCCGGATGAGTCGCCTAGCCGAAAGTAAAATCCATGTGCATAAGCTATTGCATGAATTTTTTCAATATTTAGAGCATTATTCTCGTCAATATATTTATCATCAACCAGCACATTTACAATATCGGCCAGAAACATGTCATGCGAGCCCATATTCTGTATGTCAAATACTTTGCACTCAAGATGCACCGGAGCTTCTTCAATTATTGGGGTTTTTAGTGTACCGACAGTTGCAGGTGTTAAATTCATTTCTTTGAATTTATTATATTTTTTCCCCGAACGAACCCCACACCAATCTGTTTCTTTCACCAAATTTTGATTTGTCAAATTGATAACAAATTCACCGTTTTTTTTAATAATATCGTAAGAATGTCGTTCCGGACGAACAGAAATATAACATCTTGGTGGAATTGTAGAAATAATTCCTGTCCAAGCAATTGTAATAATATTATACTCTTCTTCTGTGATGCCGCAACTTACCATTACTACCGGTAAGGGAAAAAACATCGTTCCTGCTTTCCAGTTTTTTTTCATTTTAAGCTATTTACGAAAATCAAAATAACGCAACATTTCATAAAGAAACATTAAGCGTTCTTTGTTTTCTACTTTTATTATTAAAGTTTCCATTTTATATTATTTTTTGGCAGTAAATATAATTTTTATGTCTGAATCTTATTTTACAACATCATATCTATGCCCCTAATGAATACACTCTAATTGAGTTAATTTTCTTTCTCTTTAATTTCCATACCGTAAAGGATGTTATCTTTTGAGTATATCTCTAATGCCGGTGCATTTTTATAGTTTTTCTCTTTTCGATATTTGTTTAAGGCCGGATAGACTTTGAAAATACCTAATAAAACAGATAAATTACTTTTTTTAGGAAAACTGGTTACGGTACAGGGAGTTTTGCCCATTTTTGCTAAATTAAAACCAGCTCGTACAAGTTGCTTTATTTTAGTACTATCCAAATTAGGTAAAATTAAACCCACTATACTGTAGTATTCATTGGTGTTTTTGGTTGTAGTTTTAGGGTTATCATAATAGATAGCAAAGGCTCTGTCGCACACCACATCGAATTCTTTTAACTCTTTGGATAAGGAATCCTGAAGTTTGAAAGTTGCTTTATAATTGCCATAATGCTCTACTTGTGCAAATTGATAGGGGCCTATCTCTTTTTCAGAAATTTTGATTGTTTTAAATCCTCCATTATAGGCATAATAAACTGTTGCACTGACAATTATTACAATAAAAAACCAGAAAAAAAATTTTAGTACTTTCATTTTTATCTTTTTTATATACGAATCCACTTTTGATATTTGTAAGGCACAAGTATAAAAGCACTGATATGCAGAAAACTACATAAGACTTTTTCCATAATGAGATACCGCCACGGTATAAAAATACAAAATTAATTGTAAAATCTTTTTAATTTATTCTTTTTTTACAAAAAAAAGTCTTGCTATTGGGAATAACAAGACTGTCGGCAAATTGTATTAAAAAAAAATAGATGTATCTAAGATAAATTTCTTTAATTTAATAATGTTATACGATGAGTGATTAAAATATGTTTCCTAAAATTCCAAATTAGTGAACTTTTTTTTGGATTTAACAAAATAGTGCCACAGAATCGACTTTTGTAAGATTGTTTTGGGGTAGCTCCTGATAGTTTCAAATCTGTTTAAGTTTTTTTTATTTTTATAAAAATCTCTGTGCGCTTTCAAAACGGTTCTTATTCCATAAAATTTTCGTTGGAGTATATACATCAAGGCACTTATTCCATCAAAGAGTAATCGTAGAAACATAATTTTATTACGCTGCTTATTCGGTAGATTTTTGTAAAGAAGGTATAAATTATTGCGATGATTTAGATAGAGTTTAAACGGGCTTGTATTGGGTAAAGTTCCGCCTCCAACATGATAAATTTTTGAATCGGGAATGTAGGCAATTTTTTTACCCATATTTTGCCAGCGCCAACAAAGATCTATTTCCTCCATGTGGGCAAAAAAATGATTGTCTAAGCCTTGAGCTTTGTTCCAGTCTTTTGCTCTGACGAACATACAGGCTCCTGAAGCCCAAAAGATATCACAGATATCATCGTATTGACCTAAATCTCTTTCTACTGTGTCCAAAATTCGTCCACGACAGAAAGGATAGCCGTATTTATCCATAAAACCACCAGCAGCACCCGCATATTCAAAATATCCCTTACGGTCGTAGCTAAGAATTTTGGGCTGTACGGCAGCGTAGTCTTGATTTTTTTCCATAAAGTCGAGTAGGGGAGAAAGCCAGTTTTCAGTAGTCTCTACATCTGAATTTAGCAGTACGTAATAGTCTGTTTTTATTTGAGATAGCGCAAGGTTGTATCCACCGGTGAAACCATGATTCTGGTTGAATTTAATAATCCGTAGTTTTGGATAATTTTGTTCCAAAAAGGATATTGAATCATCAGTTGATGCATTATCTGCAATAATTATTTCCGAAAGCTCATCTGGATTTGTTTCTATGAGTTTGGGCAAAAATTTTTCTAAAAAATGCTTCCCATTCCAGTTTAAAATGATTACGGTTATTTTTTTCATTTTTTCAATATTTATGTGCAGATTGATTAAGACCTTTGTGATATCAGTAATTTATCCTAAATATTAGCGTACTATCTTCTTAACTGTAGAACAGAATTAGTCATTATCCTAAAAATTTTTCGATAATAAAT
>CAYQXT010000115.1:0-9775 GCA_964421365.1 uncultured Bacteroidaceae bacterium | reverse complement strand
CCTCGTCCAACAAAGATGAGTTGGCCATTGGTAATTGCGTAAGCTCACATATCATGGTTTGAAAATTAAGCATAGCTTCCAACCGGCCTTGCGAAATTTCGGCCTGATAAGGCGTATAGGAAGTGTACCAGCCCGGGTTTTCCAGAATATTCCGCTGAACCACCGGCGGCATAAGGGTATTATAATAACCCATGCCTATAAACGAACGATAGAGTTTATTTTTACCGGCTAATTCTTTAATTTGGGATAGATATTCATCTTCGGGCAAGGCTTTATCGAGTGGTAGCTCCGATTTAAAAAGAATATCAGTGGGAATCGTTTGCTTAATCAGTTCCTGAATAGAATCAAGACCTATGGTTTTAAGCATTTCAGACACTTCGGTAGCGCGAGGTCCGATATGACGTTGAACAAACTTATCTTTGGACATAATATAAAAGCATTAAGTTGTTTTTAATTATAATTTCAATTATTCGAGGCGAAATTACTAATATATTTATAGAAAAATATGATTTTTGATAGAAATTTATTAGTCTTGCATATAAAACATAAAACTAGGATTTGGAATTCGGAAATTTATATATTATATTTGAGAATAAACGATTCCTTAGCTACAAATAAATTCACAATTAAAAATTTACCTTTGCTTTATATTATTTTAGGGTGTCTGGCATTTTTTATACTTTTGTTAAGTATAAAATGTTTCTAACTAAATAAAATTTAGACACACAAGAAAATGATTAAAGAGTTCGGTCTAAAAAGCGGTCGGACGGATAGATTTATTAAAACTGTAAAAACAAACAGCTCATTTACAATTGATTAATAAAGATGTCCGACTGATTTCGATGCAAATTCACCTTTTTATACTGGACTCATTAAAATAATAAGAAATCATGTAACTTAAAACAGATGAAGTGACTACAAGACCCAACGAGTTTTAAAAATCCGTTGGGTCTTATTTAGTACAGAAAATTTTTCTAAAATTTTCTGTACTAAATGACTTATCTGGTTCAGATAATCTTTCTTTTGTTATCTATATGGCTATGAAATTAAAATATAAACAGATGAAATACAAAAGAATACTTTTAAAACTCAGTGGCGAATCGCTGGAAGGGAAAAAAGAATATGGCATAGATGAAGACCGTCTTATGGAGTATGCTATGCAGATAAAAGAAGTAGCCCAACAAGGTGTTCAGATAGGCATTGTTATAGGTGGCGGCAATATTTTTCGTGGCTTGGCCGGCGCACAGCGAGGTTTCGACCGCGTAAAAGGCGATTATATGGGTATGCTGGCTACGGTGATAAACAGTCTGGCGCTGCATTCGGCCTTCGAGAGCATTGGACAGACCTCGCGTTTATTTACTTCCATTCGTATGGAACCTATTGGGGAATACTACAATCCACTGCACATAAAAAAAGCTTTTGAAGCCGGCGAGATAGTCATTATCAGTGGTGGTACCAGCAATCCGTTTTTTACCACCGACTCAGCAGCAGCCTTGCGCGCCAACGAAATTAAGGCCGACATTTTACTTAAAGGTACTCGCGTAGATGGTGTATATACAGCCGACCCCGAAAAAAACCCCAATGCCACCAAATTTACCCACATCAGCTTCAACGAAGTTATTGACAAAGAGCTTAAAATAATGGATTTAACCGCTTTTGCTTTGTGTAAGGACAATAATATGCCTATTTATGTCTTTGATATGGATACAAAGGGTAATCTGGTCAAAGTAATAGTTGGAGAGGCTATTGGCACTCTGGTGGATTAAAAAGAATCAGCACTATAATTTCTTTTTATAAAAATATGCTTGATAATCAAGTAGGCGGCTAATGATGGAATAGAAGCCAGTATGTCTCTCAAATTAAACAAATTTGAGTTCTGACATTTTTTTAATATATTTGTTTTGCAGCATCTATCGGCTACAATCTTGAGTTTTTAAAAGAGAAAAGCATGAAAAGAAGTTTTATATTACTCCTGATTTTTATATTCTCAGGACATCTTTCTGCTCAGGAATTTATTGCGCCATTAAATTCGACCATTAATTTAGATTTTGAAGAACATGTGCTGCTACTCAATTATGTTCATACCGATTTTCGCCCCATAAACCAGCTGAAAAAAGATAGCTTATATACAAACTATATCCGTGAACAAAAATCGTGGCTCTACCGGAAACTAAAAGCAGAAGACTTTGCCCTAACCCATTCTACTAATTACTATCTGGCTGCTAATCCCTTACTCAATTATCAAAAAATGAGCAACGATAGTATTCATTCTTGGTATCAAAATACGCGCGGAATAGAAATAAAGGCACGGATAGGACAAAAAGTGTATGTAAATTCCCGCTTTTACGAGAATCAGGCTGAATATCCTTTTTATATTGATAATTATATCCAAAAACACTTGGTGGTTCCCGGACAAGGAGCTACCAAAATATTTAAAGTTACCCAACACGATTTTTCGCAAGCAGAGGCTTATCTTAGTTGGCAGGCATTCAAAGATTTTAATCTCACCTTGGGGCATGGCAAAAGCTTTATTGGTAATGGCTATCGTTCAATGCTATGGTCGGATTTTGCTTACTCCTACCCTTTCTTTCGTATCCAGTACGAGCACTCCCAATGGCAATATACCGCCCAATGGGTAGAACTCGAGAATTTTTATTATAAATACTATGCGCGTCATTATCGTAAAACAGCCGCCATCCAGTATTTAAGCCGCAATTTTTTAAAAACAATGACGCTGGGGTTCTTCCAGTCAGTAATCTGGCAAAGCCAAATAGATGGTAAGGGACGAGTTTACCCTTTTGAATTATTTTCACCTATTCCTCTTATTCAGCCGCTTACTTATGGAATGCAAAATGAAAATAATGTACTTATGGGCCTTAATTTTAATTATCATTTAAAAAATTATTTTCAGATTTATGCACAGTTGGCAGTAGATGATTTAAAGCCACAAAGTATGGCTTGGCAAAGCGGAATCTTCATTCCCAATCTTAGTTTTGACCTCATTCCTCATCTGCAAATTAGTTTCCGGGCAGAAATAAATAAAGCTGGACAGGCTGTGTATGCTCATATAGATAGCATTCAATCTTATACTCATTACAACGAAGCGCTCGCGCATCCGGCCGGAAACGATTTTCAGGAAATTTTGTTTCATTGGCAAATGCGGTTCCACGATTTCTTTATTACCGCGTTTTATAATCAAATTGATCAAAATCAGGCTACAAATGCCTTCAAACTATTACAGTCTTTTGTTGCACCTGTTTCTGAACAGTATTACGCAAGGCAGAATATTCGCTTAGAAGCCGGCTATATTATCAATCGCAAAACTTTTTTGCAAATTTTTGCCGGATACTATCAATATAAAAACAAAATGAGCCAATATCCGTCTCAAAACTATATGAGTTTCGGTATCCGTACTTATTTAGAAAATAGATACTATGCTTTGTAAATAGCTAATTGGAAGTCGGGAGTCTGGAATATCAAATTCTGAATTCCAACTCTGGATTTTAATCAATAATTATTTCGTGTATTATAAGAGTGTGAATTCAGTTAAATATATATGAGTCCTGTATGAAAAGGTAAATTTGCATTTAAAATCGGTCGGACGGATTCATTAATCAACTGTAAATGAGCTGTCTGTTTTTACAGTTTTAATAAATCTATCCGTCAGACCGTTTTTTAGACCGAACTCATATATAATATTATTAAGATTTGTAGTTCTTTGAAATTGTAAGCAAATGAAAAAATTAGTTTATGTACTTCTTTTAGCCTTGTCAATAGGCCAGATGGCTTGTAAAGATAAAATGGAGAATTTGTCGGGGATCGATTTCCGGCAGGAGATGCGCAATTTTGTCATCAAAATTAGCAACTATGCAAAAGCCCAAAAGTCGGATTTCATCATCATTCCGCAAAATGGACAAGCCCTGATTACTGCGGAGGGTGAGGCTTCGGGGACTTTGGAATCGACCTATATCGCTGCTATCAATGGCTGCGGACGCGAAGATTTATTCTATGGCTATAATAATGACAATGAGCCTACACCGGCTGAAGATAAACAACAAATGCTCTCTTTATGTCTGCTTTTTGAACAAAATGGATTGCAGGTATTAACTACCGATTACTGCTCAACTCACTCTAAAATGAACGATTCCTATCAACAGAACAATAAAAACAACTTTATTTCTTTTGCTGCCGATGAGCGTAATCTAAATGATATTCCAACCTATCCCAGTCCTATTTATAATGAGAATTCAGATGACATAACAAAATTATTGGAGGCAAAGAATTTTATTTACCTCATAAACGGCGAAAACTACACCAATAAACAAGCCTTTATAAATGCTGTTTCGGAAACAAATTACGATGTGATACTCATGGATTTATTTCAAAAAGAAACCACTTTTAGCGCTTCGGAAATCAACAATTTAAAAACGAAGAAAAACGGAGCGAAGAGATTGGTTATAGCCTATATGAGTATTGGCGAAGCAGAGGATTACCGCTACTATTGGCAGAAAAGTTGGAATAAAAACAAGCCTGATTGGTTACGCGAAGAAAATCCCGACTGGAAAGGAAATTACAAAGTTTACTACTGGAATTCAGATTGGCAGGCTCTGATTTTTGGAAATGAAAATGCTTATCTCGATAAAATTCTGGCTGCCGGCTTTGACGGGGTCTATCTCGACATAATTGATGGCTATGAGTATTTTGAAAATTGAAAACAAAATTGGCGCTGTTTGTAAACATATTTGGAAATATATTGTAACGCTATTTTTTCATATCGCTATTTACTATCTTTGGCAGATTCAAAAATGATATAGGCAAAAAATGTTTACGAACAGAGTCTTAAATATTAATTTTTTTCCAAAAATCTAATTTCTATATATTCAAATGCTGAAAGAAACAAGTCAAAATAAAAATAGCACAATGGTAATTTATATTAAAAACAAGGAAGCGTTTAAATACGCTTCCTTGTTTTATATATTTTTTTATTCAGCTCATCTCTTTTCGCCCAAAGTAAACAGGCCAATATCTGGTACGTGGGCAACAAACGCTTAGATTTTAATACAAGTCCTGTTACCATTACTGGTATTGCATCTCCTTTTTTAGTTCACAAAAAAATCCCGTATGGATGGAAACGCTGAGTCCTTCCGTTGATTATTATTTAATGCCACGACAAGATAGTCTGTCAAATAACATACTTGATTTTGGGAGTTTCAATAAAACTTCCGGCGCTTTTGAAAATACCATTTTATATAATTTTGGAATAAACAACACCATAAGTGATTCCTCTTTTACAAGGGGAATTCACCAAACTCAGGGCACAATAGACTTGGAGGCCGGCACCAATAGCATTCGGGTAAACTGGAACTCTACCACCGGAACGGATAGTCTTTGGATGATGGAAACAAATTTATCGGAATGTATTGGTGATACTTCAAAACTAATTGTTGTGCGGGTGCAGGCTTCAACAGCACAATTTGCCAGTGCAACACTTTGTGCAGGCGATAATTTGTACGTCAATTTTACGGGTACATCACCATGGAGCTTGCATATTCATATAATGGCAACTCCACAACGGAAAATAATATTACACAAAATCCTTATTCTTTAGGTGGTGCAACCAGAAATTATATACTTTTATAGCTGACAGATAAATATTGCAGTAGTGCAGGGCTTACGGGGATTACCACGGCTACAATTGCTGCAGCAATGCAAACATCACAAACCAGTCATCAATAATTTATACCAAATCACTATCCCATTTTTTATGCGTATTTTTGTAATATTTGGATTGAAAGTGAAATAACAGAATTCTTTTAGCTATTTTGATAGTATTTGTGTATTATACATATGTCGTAAAAATGATTAGAAAAAATAAAATTGTTGTTTATATTACTATTGTTTTCTGCAACCAAAGTCTTTAATTAAACTATTGATACCACTTTTGCAAACGAAAGAGCCGTTTATAAAGTTCAAAACAAGCTGTTTAGTACGTAGTTGCATTTGCTTGCAGATGGTGGTGAAACTATTTCTTATAATCCATCAGTTACCGATAGTGTTATTATTCTGAGATTACCTATTCATCCGAAGGACGAACTGAAAAAATAACCGGTTATGTGCATCTGTTCAGGTGATACAAAAAATATTTAACTAAAATTTAGCCCAAGCTTACAAAGCAATTTATTAACTTGCGCCAAAATATTTGTGATGGATTTAGGATTGAATGATAATTTTTTTGTAGTAAGCGGAGCATCTGCTGGTTTTGGTAATGCTGTAGCCCGCGCACTCCTCGATGAAGGAGCTCAGGTTTTATTGATAGCAAGAAATACCGAAAAATTAAAACAAACCGCAAATAAATATGCCAAAGCCGAATATCTTGCCGGTGATATTACGGATGAAAAGATCCTGAATGTCTTATTTGAAAAGTATGGAAAGCGCTACTGGCACGGAATTTTCATAAATGCAGGAGGACCACCGGCAAAATATTTCATGGAAACAAGTGTTGAAGATTGGGACGATGCATATAAAAGTCTTTTACGCTGGAAAATGCAGCTCTCGCAAATGACTGCCCGTAAAATGCAAGCACAAAAATATGGGCGTATCCTTTTTTTAGAAAGTTCCACGCTTAAATATCCGCTGCAAAATTTGGTTTTGAGCAACTCATTGCGAATAGCAGTGGCTGCGATGGCAAAGACCATGAGCCGCGATTTGGCCGCTGAAGGCATTACGGTTAATATCCTTGCTCCGGGTTATCATAAAACTTCGGCTATCAACCGTTTGCTGGTAAAAGAGAGCGAAACACATGGAATAAGTATAGAAAAAGCTCAAAATGTATTTGAAAAAGAAATTCCGGTGGGCAAAATGGGTAATCCTGACGACCTTGCCTCGCTGGCAGCCTGGCTGATGTCTGGCAAAGCAAGCTATGTAACCGGTCAGGTTTATACTGTAGATGGCGGATTAGTAAATTATCCACTATAAAAAATAAAACACTGATTTTTTAAGTTGATTAAAATTCATTATGCCTAGAATAAAACAACTATATACAAGTATACTTGTGTTTATTGCATCAATGGTAAGCCTGCCAATACAAGCACAATCTTTCATTACAGATGAAAATGCTATGGATGATTGTGGAAAGCAAATCTCTGTTTATCAGGAACTAATGCGCATGAATTACTGGACAAATGCCTATACAAACTGGCAAAGAACCTATAAAAAATGCACTACCAACAAAAAAATTCTGCTAAATGATGGCGATAAAATCCTATCCGAATTATTACTATTGAAAGGAAAAAACAAAAGTAAAGTTTTGCTCGACAGTTTATTTTTTATTTATGATAAAAAATCTAAACTATTTGAGAATAAAGACTATTACGAGATAAAAAAAGCTTTTGCTCTTTACAAATTTATTGAACATACATCTGAAAATTTATCAAAAATTTATCATATTTTAGAAAATGTACAACAGAATGATACGCGAAACTTCCCTCAACAGGCTTTATTCCTGAAGTTTGTTACGGCCAGTTTATTACAAAAAAAATCGACTTTTACTGAAAAACAATTCATTTCAGAATTTTTAAATGACTATGGATATAGCATTAAACAAAAAAATAAGGCTTTACAGAAAAAGTTAGTCGCCTATTATCTAAGAAAAGGAAATATAGCAACGATGGCAATAATTAAGGATTTACCTGATAATTATTCACTAAATAATTTTAGTTCTCTTATTTTACTAACGGTAAAAATGCAGTGGAAAACAGACTCCATAAAGGGGAAAGAGTTAGCAGAAAAAATGTTAAATGATAAACTCTGGCAAAACAAGATAAATGCATCTGCAAAAGCAAATTTATATTTAGTGTATGCCACAAATGCCTATAAAGCAGGTCGATTAAAAGAAGCTAAAGTAAATGCAGTAAAAGCGTCTGCCTTTCAAAGTACCAGTGCCAATGCTTATTTACTGTTAGGCCATATTTACCGGCAAACAGCCTACCTCAAAAATCCTGATTTTTATTCGCCAGCTCTTTATTGCTTGGCTGTAGATAAATATAAAAAAGCCATTAACTTAAATCCTAATTTATCAAATAATTTGGATTCAATCATTAAAATACTACACAATTATTTTCCCACCGCCGAAGATGCCTTTTTTCATGGCCTAAAAGCAGAAACAAAGTATCATTTTGGGAGTTGGATACAAGACGAAACCTATGTTCGTTTCAGACATTAACAAAAATTAGCTTAAAAATAAGAGTATTTCTTGACTTTTATAATTTTTTTTTATAAATTAGCGTAAACTTAAAAATTCAGTTATGGAAAACTACTTTCAAAAAGTAAAAAACTACTTATTAGAATTGGAATATACCATAGTAAACGAAAGCGAAGAGGACAATATCTTCGTTATCGAAAAAGAAGAAGATGGTATATCAAACCTGTTAATAGCTATTGCTGACCCTATTATTATTATGGAACAGCAGATATTTAGTATTGCAAAAGACGATGCAGACACTTTCAAACAACTTTTGATTAAAAACAGAGACATTATTCACGGAGCTTTTGCTTTAGACGAAGGCGGAAAGAATGTACTCTTCAGAGATACGCTTCAGGTAGAAAATCTTGATTTGAACGAATTAGAAGGAAGTTTAAATTCGTTAACTCTTTTATTATCTGAATATAGTAACGAATTAATCCAATTTTCACACGCTTAAAATTAAAACACAATGGGAATTTTCAATAGATTATTTAAAATGGGGCAGGCAGAAGCTAATGCAGCGATTGACAAAATGGAAGACCCTATAAGACTGTCCGAGCAAGGAATTAGAGATCTGAAAAAAGATTTAGACCAAAGTTTAAAAGCCTATGCCGAAGTGAAAGCCATAGCTATTCGCACCAACCGGCAGGCCGCCGATGCAAAAAAAGAGGCTAAATCGTGGGAACAAAAAGCGATGCTTCTTTTGCAGAAAGCTCAAAGTGGACAATTAGACGCTGCCGAAGGTGAACGATTGGCCACTGAGGCCTTATCAAAGAAAAATGAGTATGTTCAGCAAGCGCAAACCTTATCGCAACAAGGTCAGCAATTAGACGGGAAAACACAACAATTAGATGTGAATATAAAGAAACTTAAGGCTCAAATCACCCGATATGAGAATGAATTAAAAACCCTAAAAGCCCGTGTTAAAGTGAGTCAGGCTACTAAAAATCTAAATAAGCAGATGGCAGAGATAGATGGTTCCGGTACCGTTAGTATGCTGGAGCGTATGAAAGAAAAAGTAGAAAAAGAAGAAGCCTTAGCAGATGCTTACGGCGATATGGCTGCTAACAATACATCGGTTGAAGATGAGATAAATAATGTTATAGGTAATAGCTCTACCGATGTCAGTAACGATTTAGAAAGACTCAAAGCTCAATTGAATGCCAATAAAGGCGATAATCCTCCTGCCTAATGAGTAAAGCATTACAAATAATAATTGGTGTCATTGTTTTAATTGTAGCTATCTGGTTATTTATAAAAGTTGCAAAAATTTTGGCACTGGTTCTTATTGTCGCTGTGGGAGCTTATTATATCTACAAATTTCTGAAAAAGAAAAAATAAGACTTTCCAAGTTTTTCAAGACCTTCCAACGTGCTTGCACTTGGAAGCGTCTGCTTTTTCAATTGTCTAAACTATGATTTATAGGATTAAAAGATGACCATGATTTTTTATAATCAAGCGAATCCTTTAATCATAAAAAATCATTGTTGTCCGATAAAACTCGGAATTAGTAAAAAATTGTATTTAAGTGTT
>CAYQXT010000114.1:0-9801 GCA_964421365.1 uncultured Bacteroidaceae bacterium | reverse complement strand
GATTTTACCCGGATTAAGCAAATAATCATTAATTTCCTTAGCAATGCTCTTAAATATACCGATTTTGGATATATTGATATAGGCTATGAGGAATCTGATAAGGAAGTGTCAATTTATGTAAAAGATACTGGAAAAGGAATGTCGGAAGAAACACTACGAACCATTTTTAATCGTTTTGAACGTGGTGAACATGATTTTAGCCGAAAAATTGAAGGGATTGGAATTGGTTTAGCCATATCAAAAGAATTGGCGCAGCGGATGAAGGCCCAAATAAACATCGAATCTAAAATAGGCGAAGGAAGTGTTTTTAGTATTTCCTTAAAAAAGTTCAAGGGAGAAGAATCGAATAGTAATATAAAAAAAACGGAGCAAGAGCTCCCAAGTAGTACAAAATTTTTATTAGTAGTAGAAGATGACGAGGCTACAATTCAATTTTATCATTTTTTGTTATCAAGTTTTCATATTAATTTCAAAATCTGCCAAAGTGCCTTCGAGGCCGAAAATGTTCTAGAGACCAAACAGCCGGATTTGCTGATTTCGGATATACGAATGGCTAAAAAGACAGGACTTGAACTTATTGAAGCTAATTTGGCAAAGCTAAAAAATACTAAAATTTATATTATCACTGCGGATACAGACCTTGCTATTCAAAAAAAAGCATTAGATTTGGGCATTGAAGGTGTTCTAATTAAGCCCATCGCCGGCGAAAAAATAAAGTCTTTGTTGGAAAAAAATGGTTTTGAAATGAAAATATAATCAAATGAGAAAAAGATACCTTATATTAATAAGTATATTTTTTATACTGCAAATACCTTTAAGCGTAGGAGCTCAAGAACAGAGCCCACCTCCAAAGCCACTAAAAGACAGATTATTTGTAGGCGGAAATCTTGGTTTGCAATTTGGTAGCTATACTTATGTCGAAGTGGCACCACTTACTGGCATTCATCTCACCAATTTTTTTGATGTCGGGATAGGAGGAATTTACACCTATTCTAAAAATTCACTCACAAACTTCACAAATCAGATATATGGAGCTAATGCGTTTGCACAACTTTTAGTTATCAAGCCCGTGATGTTACATGTGCAAATAGAAACGGTGAATTCCGGTATTTATAATCTTTCGGGTGATATTTCGCGACAATGGTTTCAAAGTGTTTTAGTAGGAGGCGGAATACGGCAGCCTATAAGTGAACGTTCATACTCTTTCATACTTATTTTGTGGGATTTAAACGAAGGCTATAATACCCCCTATCAAAATCCGGTTATTAAAGTTGGCTTTGTTTTTTAACCCATATTGGCCTTCGAACAAATTTGAAGCTAAAAAATGTAAGGACACCATAGAATCTTTGTATTAATTTGACACTAAAAAGAGCCTGAATGCGTTAGGTTTTCTGAAAAAAAACAAAAAATGGTAATTTCGAGTTCATATTGGTTTATTATTCAGATTTCGATTATAATAATTATCTCTTATTTTTTTAATCGCTTATCTGAAAGAACAAACATCCCGGCCGTATTGATGCTCATTGCTTTTGGAATATTACTTCAGCTCGAAATCTTTTACTTGGAAATAAAAAATTTAAACCTGTTTCCAGTGCTAGAAGTTTTAGGCATAGTCGGACTAATTTTAATTGTGCTGGAAGCCGCATTAGACCTGAAACTCAAAAAAGAGCAAATTCCTTTGATACGAAATGCCCTGATTATCGCATTTATTTCCGGCTTGCTCACTGCTATGGCTATTTCAACCCTTTTTGTTTTCAGTTTTCATTTTCCATTTAAAACAGCATTGATATATGCTATACCCCTGTCTATTATGAGCAGTGCCATTGTTATTCCGAGCATAAGCTCCCTCTCATCCCACAAAAAAGAATTTATGATTTACGAAAGTACTTTTTCCGATATTCTGGGTATTATGTTCTATTATTTTACCCTTCAAGCCATGGAAAGTACTTCGGTTATTAAATTGAGTCTTTCTATCTTGGGAAATATAAGCCTTACCATTATCATTAGCTTGATTGTTAGTTATTTAGTTATAATAGTATTTCAAAATATAAAAACAGAGATTAAATTATTTTTACTTATCGCTGTATTACTTCTTTTTTATTCCATAGCTAAGATATTTCATATTTCAGCCCTGCTCATTATCCTTGTTTTTGGTTTAGTTCTAAACAATTCAGAATTATTCTTTTTTCAAAAAATCAAAAAATACCTTAAAATCAAGCAGGTAAGCGAAATATATAAAAATTTCAAATTGCTCACACTAGAATCCTCGTTTGTAGTCCGAACCCTGTTTTTTATAGTATTTGGTTTGGTCATTTCACTCAACGAATTGTGGGATTGGAAAGTGCTTGCTTTGTCATTAGCCATTTTGGGAATTATTTATGGACTACGCTATATAAGTCTGAAAATTATTTTAAAAAAGGATTTTTCCCCCGAACTATTCATTGCCCCCCGTGGATTAATCTCTATTTTACTGTTTTTCGCTATACCCGAAAATCTTAGAAATCAAAATTTTGAATCCGGTATTTTACTATACATCATATTAATTACAAGTATTTTGATGACATTAGTATTAATCAAAAATCAAAAAATCAAAAAATTGCAAGACGAGGAAATCCAACTAAATAATCGAATAAAAAGTAAAGAGTGATGAAGCAATGGTTTACTATTTATAATTCACCATTACTTAGTTTTCTACAAAAAAACGCAGAGCGGCTTGCTTCGCATAAAAATCTACAATTTTATTTTCCACACTTTCAAAATGGGCTTTAACCCACTTAAATTCAATATATTTATTCTCTGTTAAGTGGTCAAATTCCTTCCAGTAAGCAATATTTTTTACTTTTGTCCCTTGAGCAGTATGCCAGTCGTTTAATTTCCAGTTAGTAAGCCATTCTGTTAGTCCTTTTATTACATATCGGCTATCAGTAAAAATTCTTATTTTCTGATGATTTTCTATCTTTTTCAGTGCCATAATAGCTGCCATTAGCTCAATCAGGCTCGAACTTCTTCTATAAGTTCCTCCTGTAAAGAGCCTCTTATAACCTTGAGGATAGCATATCAAAGATGCAAGACCTCCCACTTTATATTTATCGAGAAAACACCCATCCGTATAAATTTCGGGTAAAATTAAATTAGACGAAAAAAGGACATAAATTTTTGTATTTTCATTTAATTTATCTAGAACAATAATATTCGCCAAATCGTTGAACGAAGTGACATCCTTGTCCCGGCGTAAAATAATTTTCAACTTAAAGCCTACGTAAAAAGTTTCCGGGCGTTTATTATGAAAGATTTTACGTAACTGATATTCATTTTCACGAAGGAGCTCACTAATTGGCGTTGTATCCAAAAAAATCAAATCACGTCTGGCCCAGGAAAAGAGAATCTGAGCTGACCCAATGGGAGAAGATATTTCAATAAGAAAATAATCTTCGGCTTGGTCTTTTATATGCATGATGAACAGAAGATTCTCCATTTTTTGCCTTTCTAAGAGCTAAATTAAGAAAAAAATTACCTGTAACTACTATTTTTTTTCAAAAAAACTTGACTGATATAAAAAAAAAAGATAAATTGCATACGAATTAACTTAAATTAAAATATTAAATTATGGCAAGTTATTACAAAGTAATCGATGGGAAAAAATATGATGCAGGCATTATCGAAGCCGCAGAAGAAGCAGTTAAAGGTCGCGGCGATGGTCGCATTTCTTTGGATGATGCTAAAGTCCTTTTAGAAAAAGTAAAAGATGGTGATACTTATTCTGCCATCGAGAAAGACACAATGTCTTATGTAAGAGATAATTTTAAGTGGACTGATGAAGCCGATGAGTGGTTTCGAAGCGAAATTCGCAAGTGGGCTGCCAATAAATAAATTTTAAAGGTCTTGCTTGCAAGACCTTTTTCTGTTAAATATATAGTTCTTTCCCACGCCAAGTATTAACTTTAGAAAAAAAATGATGGTCTAAATAATACTTGCTAATTATTCAATAAAAGTATATGATAAAAATACCATTGAAGACATTATTAGTGATTCAAATGAGTACACTATGGTGATTAGAACACCTTTTGGAAAAACACACGAAAAATATGCACTTAAAGCCGGTAGTATTGAGGGCTTATATAATAATCCGGTAAGAGGCTGGATAGCAGGCAAAGATTTAAGCTCCGAGGATATACCAAAAGTATATACAAGAATAGATGCACAAGCTTATGAAGACAGAGCATTGCAATACATGTACAATTGCCTGAAAATAAATATCAATGACCCAGGCATAGCCTGAGCCGAACAGCAGTTTTGCTCAATAGAAATTATTCGTGCTTACTCGTAGATAAAAAATATTTATCGGACTTTGTGGATGTACACTATTAATTCATAATTATCCTAAAAATTTTACGTTTTACGATTATATTTTGTAACTTTACTCCCAATGAATTTTCCTTACTAAAAAATTATGGATTTCAACAAATAAGTTATCATAATTATAAAGTCTTAAAATTTTAATCATGGATACTAAAAAAACTATCAGTTTAATGCTCGTCTTTTTATTTATGTCAAGCATTTCGATTTTTGCACAGCAAAAACTTATCGTAAAAACCAAAAACGATATTAAAGCACTTCAAATTAAAAACTTGACCAATGGGAATTTAAGTAATATACCTACTTGGAATAAAAGTGGGGGAGGTTTTCTTTTGGCCGTTAGTAATTTGGATGAAAATGCTATTGTCGCAGGCACTTTCATGGAAGTTCAGCTTTTTAACCTAAAAACCAAACAAGCCACTAACTGGATACAACTTATGGAAGGACAGGAAATGAGCCTGTCGGATTGCTTCGACCTCTATGAAAAAGGAACCGTAGAAAAAGGAGACGAAATGGCCAGTGTTTCAGATTTTTTTGGTTCTACATTCTCCGGATATGCTGTTTCAGGAACTAATATGGTTGTAAGAGGAGCATTTAATTTTAGCTTTAAAGATGCGAATCCTAATTATCTTAAGCCTCAGGATTTGAAGTTAGAGTGGAAAGCCAAAAAAGAAGTAGAAAGAATCTACCTTAAAGACTTAACTGAGAATAAATTAGTTTGGATGTCGACTAATTACACCGCCAATAGTTTTGATTATGAAACCCTTAAACAAAATTTGGGTGATCGTGTAAACCAACTTCTTAAAGTTGGAGATAAATATGAATTTCAAGTTTTTTTGAAGGGCGAAAAAAAACCGGCTAAACATACTTTTAAAATTACTCCAGCCTATTATAATCTGGATACAAAAAACTCTTTTTTGTCTTGGGAAAATATTCAAATCAATTGGCATTCGCTTGATACTGCTACTTACGCATGGATAGAAGATTCCGAGGGTAACTCTGTATGGGAAGCCAAGCAATTTGCAGGCAAAAAAATAACTTACGAGCTACTCAAAAATACCATGACAGATTTTGATGCCGGCCATTATAAATTAATACTGGAATACAATAAATTAGATGTACCTTTTGAATTCGAAATCTTTGCTTCGCCTGAAGAAGTTCAGGAGCTTAAGAAGTTTGTCAAAGAATAGTAAACGATTAAAAACCTGACAAAATAGCAAAAAAGTGGACATATCTTCTTAAAAAAATGTTTGATTATCTCTTTTTTTATCTATTTTTACAAATGGTATTAACTTTGATAATTCAAAGTCTGGAACATAAATTAAAATAGTTATCAAATGGCTAAATTAGAATTTTTAAATGAACAAACTTTTAAAGAAAAAGTTTTTAACTACGAAGCAAATAAAGAGTGGAAATACGAAGGTAAGGTTCCTGGTTTAATTGATTTTTATGCAGATTGGTGTCAGCCATGTAAAATGGTTTCTCCTATACTTGAAGAGTTACAGGAGGAATATGGTGATAAAATTGTTATTTATAAAATTGATACTGAAAAAGAACGTACTCTTGCCGGAATGTTTGGAATTCAAAGTATCCCTGCTTTATTATTCGTTCCTGCCGATGGTCAGCCACAAATGGCTGTGGGCGCATTACCAAAAGAAACTTTCAAAAAAGCTATCAAAGACGTTTTAGGCATTGATGAACCTCTAGCTTAAGTTTGGAATAAATTAAAAACAAAAAGTGAATCAAATCTTTGGTTCACTTTTTTTATTGAGTTTTAATTATTTTAGCCATTAAATCCTCCATTACACTTTTTACCCTTTTCCCCGAAGCTTCATAATTATTAAGTATCAAAACAAAAGCATATTGCTTTCCTGAGTCAGCCATTAAATAGCCGGCCAAACTGTGTACCTGACGAAAAGATCCCGTTTTGGCATGTATCCTTCCTTCTTCAATTTTATTTCTGCCAAATGTGCGTAAAGTACCATCTTTCCCATTAATAGGTAGGGAATTATAAAAAACAGTGTAATTAGCAGACTTCTGCATATACCGCAAAATAAACAATAGTTGATTTGCAGTGAGCGTATTATGGCGTGATAGCCCACTACCATCGCTCAAAAACATTCCAGTTGTATCTATGCCTTTCTCCGCCCAGTATGCTTTGAGTATTCCTGCAGAATTTCTTAAACTTGCTTTTTCCCCTTTAGCAATGCATAAATTGGTTGCCAATTGATCAGCAAAAAGATTTATACTTTTTTTATTCGTGAAATAGACAATTTCCGCTAGTTTCGGCGATAAATATTGACCCAAATAAATGGCTTTATTCATTTTGTGCGGATTCCTTTCAGGCAGTTTATTTATTTTTATTCCCTTAATTTTCAGAATAGAATCTACCACAAAAGCATAATACCAATCCGGACTGGGAATGGCACCTTTTACGACAAAATCAGCACGGGATTTGGGAATACTGCCACGAATAATTAACCGATTATCATGTGGTTTGCCAAATAGGTAGGCTAAATCTATATTCTTTGCAGAGGATTTTACTTGGTTTGTTATTGTTAAGCCCGGGATGACTGGTTCGGTATATTTTATCCGGGTATTTAAACCGCTTACCGAAGGCGATGAAAAGTGTATTTTGTATAGATTATCCCCCACAGGAAAAGCATAAGTTCCACAGGCATAATAATTCGCAATATCTTCCCACGACCATGTTGGCGATAAACATTCTTCGGCGAATAAAAAAGTATTACAGACCACAGCCCCGGTAATCTGCTCGATACCTATGGTTTGTAAAAGATTAAACACCGAATCAACAAAGGCAAATCGTTGATTAGACCGATAGAAATAATGCGAACCAGCGGTAGGGTCTCCAAAGCCCTTTAGTACAAGATTCCCATCAATACGCCTATCGCTTAAACTACCCTGAATGAAAATCTTTGTTGGAAAACGATAATTTTTGCCTAAAATTTCTAAAGCTGCCGCTGTTGTCATTAATTTTTGCACCGAAGCCGGAATCATACTTTTTTCTGCCCGATATGAGATTACTTCCTTCTTTTCTTTTAAATCAAATAGCACAAAAGAAAGAGAAGCACTCTTAAATTCAGTTGAATTCATAAAAGCAAACAGCTTATCTTTATTTGTTGGATTAGTCTGCGAGCAAGCTGTATGAACAAGAATGAGCAGAAATGAAAAATAAAGGGAAATTTTTGATTTCATATGTTTGTGTTTTAATAATAACCATATAGTTAAATAGATAATATAGTTTTTTGAAAAAAAATATTTAAAGTACACATAGAGAAAATTTTTTCAAAATTTTCTGCGTTTATTACTGACTCTCGCATTGTGCTATATAATCATTCTCTTGTGTGTCTAAATTTATTTAGTCATGGGAGTTTCATCTATTTATATTTTCAAATAAATAATGAGTTCAGTCTAAAAAACGGTCAGACAGATAAATTTATTAAAACTATAAAAATAGACAGCTTATTTACAATTGATTAATGAAGTCGTCTGACCGATTTCGGTGCAAATTTACCTTTTTATACCGGACTCAATAATATATTTATTTTTTTGAGATTAAGTATTCTTTATCGTCAAGCAGTATTTAGTATTTGCAATTTACTATTCATATTCATTATTGCAAATTTATGTTATAATAAAGATAAAAGTTTCTTCTTTTATAAAAAATGCCCTAAATTTGTTGGCTTTTATAAAAGAGAACGAAAAGAAAACTTTATGCAAGAAAAAAAATCCCAAACAAATTTTATCCAAATATTCAGCGATGGTTTTGATTCCGGCGTGAGCGTTGAAAAAGTTTATGTAACTCTCTATAATAAACTTTTTCAGACTTATACTATTTCCGGGATGTTTAAAATTACAGAATTTTTGGACAAACTGAAAGAAGAATATAAAATTTCTGACAAATCCATTTTATTAAGTAAAGAAACATCAAAATCAAAAAAATTTGACGAAACAGATACAGAATCAGCAATTTACATAATTGAATTAAAACCAGAAGTACTGCTCGAACTTCGTCCTTACCGGATGGATTTTTATTATTCAAATGTAAAAGACAAAAAATTCGTTACAGACTTAACAAAAAAAATAGAATTACAAAAACGCAAAAAAAAGCATAAGAAAAAATTCTATATGCTCGCTCGTTCCCGTCAGGCCGATTTAGGTTATGAATTGCAAAAATTCAAAATCAAAAAAATGGACGTTGATGTAGCCTTAAGCTATAATGACGATTTTATGGAAGTTCATCAAAGCATCCAAAGCTTCTTAAAGGACGATAAACGCAATGGAATTATCATGTTGCATGGGAAATATGGTACGGGTAAATCTACATATATCCGTTATTTGCTACACGAAGCTAACAATCGATTTATTTTTTTACCGTTATATATGGTTAATGAATTGAGTTCGCCCGAGCTATTACCTTTTTTATCCCGCTATCCCAATAGTGTGCTTATTCTCGAAGACTGCGAAGATTTATTGCGTCCACGAAATGTGGGCAACTACAATAATCAGGCTTTAGTAAATTTACTCAATTTAGGCGATGGATTACTCTCTGATGCATTGTCTATTAAGCTGATATGTACTTTCAATGCCGATTTACAAAAAATAGATCCAGCCATTATGCGAAAAGGTCGATTAGCTGCAAGCTATGAATTTAAGCCATTAGAAATAGAGAAAGCCAAAAAGCTGGCCAAAAAATACAAATTCGATATTGAAATTGAAAAACCGCTCACACTTGCAGAAATTTTTAACGCAAAACAAAAGATTTCAGCAAAGGAGACCCAAAAACAAAGTTAGGGTTTGGTTTGAGTAAAAATTAATTCTTTCACCTTCTATTTTCCTTGTAATTTGAACCCATAAATTACAAGGAATTTATTTTATATTCATGAGTTCAGTATAAAAAGGTGAATTTGCACCGAAATCGCTCGGGCGAATAGTATTATTAATATCGAAATGAATAACTGACCCATTTACTGTTGAGTAACAAATGCTCTAATCAATTTTACTGTAAATTCAAGCTTTTATTATAGACTAATTCAACGACTCATCATAATTAGATTCATTCTAAATTAATAAAAAATTATTTTTTAACATTTCTTAAACATCTTAGTATTCTTACATCATAGCATTATTTTAAATTTATTTTGTTTCTTAACACAAATAAACATATTGAAAAACATAAATATTTGATTATTTTTATAATTAAGTTTTCAATAATTTAAACTTATGGAATGATGGAAAAAAGGATTTTTTTCTTAGCGTTTTTTTTGTTGCCTATTTTTACCTTTTCTTGGGACAAACAAAGTGTTGAAAATCAGCAATTTTTAAATCTTTCTACTTATGTAAAGACTAACAATAGAAAAATGCAACTTGCAAAAGACCTTGCCCGTTTATACCGTATTTCGCCCCGAGTAATGTGTAATTCGG
>CAYQXT010000113.1:0-9880 GCA_964421365.1 uncultured Bacteroidaceae bacterium | reverse complement strand
GAACCCTCAAATTCAAAGGCAAAAGCACGGGTAAGAACACGGTCGAAATAACCTTTTATTATAGCGGGCATGCTCATGTACCAAATGGGATAAACAACAGAAATAATATCTGCCTGCCGGATTAAATCCTGCTCTATTTTTACATCATCGGCAACTTGGTTATTCCTGATTTTTTCTAAGTCATTATATCCGAGTACCGGATCAAAATTTAGCTCAATCAAATCTCTAAGGAAAACTTCATGACCCATATTTTGGGCTTGAAGAATCAAAGTGTCAAGGATTTTTTTCAGAAAACTATTTTTATCCGGGTGAGCATAAATAATTAAGTGTTTCATTGGTCCTTTTTGTTATTCATTTCATCAAACATCCCGTCAATAATATCCATCTGTAGTTCATAAAAACCACGTGCAATGTCTATTAATTCGTCAATTTTTTCATCTTCATCAGGTTTTTTCCCTAACCAATGAATAATTTGATTACTATCAAAATTTTCTGTATCACACTCGACGATAAAACGAGGATATTGTGTATGAACAACATACGTTTTGTCTGGCTCTTCAATCGTATCTGCTAATAATAATTTTGGTAACATATTTATTTTTTTTTAAAGGTACATTATTTTTTTATTATAAAGCTATTTTGACCGTTTTTTTATAATCTAATTTTTATCTAAATTAGTAGCCAATATAAAAATCAAAGTAGATGAAAAAGGCAATAATAGCACTAGTTTTATTGATGTTCGTAATAAATCTAAAGCAATTAAAAGCGCAGAAAATTATCTATAAGTTAGAAATGAAAGAAATGGTTGCCCCTGCATTGTGGCGTAAAACACAGAAAGCACTTGCAGATGCTCATCGACAAAAAGCGGATATTTTACTGATAGAGATGAATACCTACGGCGGTTTGGTAGATAATGCCGATTCTATTCGTACGGCTATTCTAAACCTTAAAATTCCTACAATCTGCTTCATTAATAATAATGCCGCCTCTGCAGGTGCACTAATAGCCCTTTCGTGCGATAGTGTATATATGCGTCCGGGAGCAAGTTTTGGCGCGGCTACGGTTGTAAATCAAACAGGAGCTGCCATGCCCGATAAATATCAATCCTATATGCGTTCTACCATGCGTTCAACAGCAGAAGCGCACGGAAGGATTGCCAAAATCAAGGGGAAAGATACGCTTTGGATTTGGCATCGCGATCCTAAAATAGCCGAAGCTATGGTCGATCAGCGTATCTATTTGAAAGGGATTAGTGATAGTGGTAAAGTGTTGACATTCACTCCTGCAGAAGCTATTAAAAACCATTACTGCGAAGGAACGGCTAAATCTGCCGAGGGGGTAATTCATAAATTAGGAATTAAAGATTATAAAATAGTAAATTATCAGGAAAAAGGCACAGGCAAAATTATTAATTTGTTAATGAATCCTTTTTTACATAGTATTCTGATAATGATAATGATTGGTGGTATTTATTTTGAGTTACAAACTCCCGGAGTTGGATTTCCATTGGCAGCTGCCATTATCGCAGCTTTATTATATTTCGCCCCATTATATATGGAAGGAATGGCTGCTAATTGGGAAATTCTGATTTTTATTTTAGGAATTATTTTAATTATTTTGGAAATTTTTGTTATTCCGGGCTTTGGAATTGCCGGAATATCAGGTATAACGCTGAGTGTAGTAGGTCTGGCAATGGCCATGGTTAAAAATGTTGATTTTGAATTTACTACTACTTATTTAACGCCTGTTTTTAAGGCCTTTGCCATAGTTCTTGGCTCTGGCCTAATTGCCTTTCTTGGCATATTATTTACTATTGATAAGTTATTTAAAAGCTCGGCTTTTCGATTTATGGCTTTAGATAAAGTTCAGGACATTGACGAAGGTTATTCGAGTTTTAATTTGGATTTACAATTTCTAGTAGGGAAAAAAGGGAGAGCATTAACGGTTTTACGTCCTTCGGGTAGAATAGAGATTGGAACAGAGGTATATGACGCCAAATCTGAATATAGTTTTATCGAAAAAGGAACAAAAATCACTGTTACTCGTTTTGAAAATGGCCAACTATATGTGAAAGTGAATAGTTATAATAAGAAAACAAAAGCGGAATAAAATTCGCCAATATTTATTTTTTGGCTATTGCTAATTATTTTAGGAGCTGATTAATACTCAAGCGCGATTAAAATAGTGGATATATTTTTTATTCTACTTTAAATCAAAGAATTATGAAAAATATAATACAGATTAGGTATATGAATTTGGCATTAATAATTGTTAATATTTCGTTAAAAAATATTTAAAGTGCATCAAAAGGATAATAACTTCGTCTTATAAATAAAAGAATAAACTTTGATGTCCCAAAAGACTAAATTTATATTACATAGAGAGTTAATTGAGCAATGCAGGCGATCTGATGAAAATGCTCAGTTCAGAGTTTATGAGCTTTACTTTAAGGCAATCTATAATACTTCTCTACGATTAGTAGGGGAGGCTGCTATTGCCGAAGAAATCATGCAGGATAGCTTCTTAAGTGCCTTTAATAAAATTGAACAATACGAGGGGAAAGTGGCTTTTGGAGCTTGGTTGAAAAAAATTGCAGTTAATAAGAGTTTGGATTATCTAAAAAAACAAAGAGTAAATTTTACTTCTTTTGATGATAAGATTGTCCCTGAATTAGCAGATGAGAATATTGATTTTGAAGATAATGAAGCCATTATTGACCAAATAAGAGAGAAAATAGAGCAATTGCCTGAAGGTTTTAGGATTGTCCTGAGTTTATATTTATTAGAAGGCTACAGTCATGAAGAAATAGCCGAATTATTAAATATTAAGGCCTCTTCCTCACGCTCGCAATTAGCGCGAGCGAAGAAAAAATTAAAACAGGAATTATTAAACTTAAATTTGAATGGATATGAAAAATTTAGAAGATATAATTCGTAAGAATAAAGATAGTTTTGATGTTCATGACCCATCGTTTACTCATTTTGAACAGTTTAAACAAAAGCTGGGGGTGAATTTCAGAAAAAAGGGTAACTCTTTTGTTATCTTAAGTATAGTATCAATGGCCGCTTCCTTATTGCTTCTTTTGGGCTTTTTTATGAGTAATCAAGTAAAGGTTAATATAAATAGAAAAGCTGATTTAGGGGATGTTTCGCACGAATATCATGATGTTGAAGTTTACTATCAAACGAACTACAATAGCAAATTAATAGAATATCAGAAAATAGCACAAAATAAAAATACCCCTGATTCTATTGTTCTGCATGAGCTTTCTAATCTAAACAACGAATATACTGAATTGCAGGAAGATTTAGCCAATGCTGATAATGACAATAGGGTTATTAATGCAATGATAAGTAACTACCGATTAAGAATTGCACTTTTAGACAGAGTAATTAATACTTTAACAAATTATACCTGGTGAGCGCTGCTTTAGATTTTATAATCATTGAGTTTGGTCTAAAAACTGGTCAGACGGATAGAATTATTAAAACTGTAAAAATGGACAGCTCACTTACAATTGATTAATGAAGCCATCCGACCGATTTTAATGCAAATTCACCTTTTTATATTGGACTCATAATTGATTAAGTCTTTTTTTACAATACTTCGTTAAATTTTGTCAGAGTTTGAATTTGCAATATGTAACTGTTTGACAGTCAGCGATGAATTTATCTGACAACAAGTTTAGGAAAGTTGTTATCAGATTTGGATAAAAAAAACTCCATTTATATCAAATAAATTATTATTTTTACTTAATTTTGATGAGATGGATAACAATATTTCTGATATTTTACGAGATGCTTACATCAAAAGCTATACAAATTTCCCTACACCTGTATGTTTGCTGGATGGAGAAATTATTGTTTATTGTAATCCTAAATTATATAGTGGATTAGCTTTGTCTGAAAAGAATCCTATTATAGGACAAAGTATTCTGACCTATATTCCGAAAGAATTTCACCAAATTGTATTAGAGCGAATTGAGAAGCGAAAAGAAGGTCTTCAGGTTCAGCCACAGATTGATATACGTCTCTGTGCTGGAAAGGAATTTTTTGATTCTGTGGCACTGTCTTTAGAAATTGCTTTTATGGAGAAAAGGTATACTCATGTTCAGTTCACGATTGTTACGCCTAAACCCCAAATCCATGAAGAAAAATTAGTTCAGACAAAATTAAATATAGGAGCTGATCTTAATTTTTTAAATTTATTGATAGATACCATCCCCAATCCTATTTACTACAAGAACCATGATGGGATTTATATTGGATGTAATCAGGCATTTGAACAGTTTATGAATGTAAATAAAGCCAGTATTTTGGGAAAGGAGCCTAAAAATGTACCGCCCATCATTCTTGCCAATATCTATCATGATGGTGATATGGATTTGATTGCCAAACAAGGTAAAGAAGTTTATGAGGGTAAGGCTCGTAATGGTTTAGGCGAAATATGTGATGTTATCTATCATAAATCGGTGTTCTTTAATCCCGATGGAGATACTGGAGGAATGGTGTGCACAATAATAGATATTACGCGCCAGAAACAAGCCAAAAATGCCCTGAAAGAGAGTGAAGTTCGCGTAAAGTTAGCTTTAGAGGCTTCGATGTTGGGTTTGTGGGATTTGAATTTATCCAAACATACTATTTATCTCAGCCCCGAATACTATACCATATTAGGCTATGCACCCAAAGAATTTAAACCCAGGATTGAAGAATGGTTAAATAGTTTTTATGGTGAGAATAATAAACCCATAGAATTATTGTCTGGCGATTTAAGAACTGTTCGGGAGAAAATTAATGGAAAAGAATATAAGGTAAAAACCAGAAGCGGAACGTATAAATGGGTATTATTAAAGGGTAAAATTGTAGAACAAGCGATTTCTAAGTATGATTATCGTTTAACAGGTACAATTAGAGATATTTCAGCCCAGAAACAAGCAGAGCTTGCCTTACAAAATAGTGATTTACGATTTCGTTCTATTCTAGAGGCCTCTAACGATGCAATTGCAATATTGATAGAAAAGCACAAAATCGTATATTGGAATAAAAAGGCCTCAGAAATCTTTATGACTGATGCAGGGAGTTTAAATTCCAAAAAGGGATTTATGGAATTAGTAATCCCAAAAGAATGGGCGAAATTAAAGCAAGCTTTTGAACGTACAGAGAGTAGTATGACATCTGAAATACTAGAAATTAATTTGCGAATATTTGATAATACATGTTTACCGGCACGAATAAATATTAGTCCATTAAAGATAGATGGCCGACTTAATTTTGTACTGACGATAGAAGATTTGCGTGCCGAACGAAAAGCCAGAGAAGAGAAAGAGCGCCTAGAAGCCCAATTAAGGCATGCCCAAAAAATGGAGACTATTGGTACCTTAGCCGGAGGAATTGCTCATGACTTTAATAATATATTAACGCCAATTATGGGTTATACCCAAATGGTAATGACTGATTTACCCGAGGATAGTGAATTAATAGAAGATTTGGAACATGTATTAAAAGCTGCGCAACGGGCAAAAGAGTTGGTCAAGCAAATACTTACTTTTAGCCGTAGGCTCGAAACAGAAAAAGTAAATGTTCTTGTTCATCTGATTGTAAAAGAAGCATTAAGTTTAATTACTGCTTCTATTCCGTCCAATATCAGGATAGAAACTAAGATTCTTTCTAAGGATGCAGCTGTGTATATTGCTCCTACTCAACTTCATCAGGTGGTTATGAATATGTGCACAAATGCATATCAGGCCATGAAAGATAAAGGTGGGCTACTTACAATTTTAGTAGATAAAGTAGAACATTTGCCTGAATTTGTTTTGAATGAATTTACCTTGTATGACATCAAATATATAGTGCTTAAAATCAGCGATACTGGAAAAGGAATACCCTTAGAATTGCAAGAACGCATATTTGAACCTTTTTTTACTACTAAAGGAGTAGGAGAGGGTACAGGGCTTGGTTTATCCGTTGCGCACGGAATTATTAAAGACTCAAATGGCGCAATAAAGCTGGAAAGTGAGCTGGGAAAAGGAACTCAATTTACTATCTACCTTCCGGCAGTTGAGGCCCAGCCGGAAGTGTTGCATCAAACTACTAAAACCAATTTTGATGCTAAATTAAAGGTATTAGTGGTTGACGATGATAAAGAAGTTTTGGATATGATGACTAAAGCGCTAAGGAATTTGGGTTTTGAGGTAGAAAAGATGAATTCTTCGAGCGAGGCACTTGAATTAATAAAACAAAAATCGCAAGAAATAAATATTCTTGTTAGTGACCAAATTATGCCAGAATTTTCAGGAATTGAACTGGCAAAAGAATTTAAAGCGCTTAACTCTACTGGGAAAGTACTTCTTGTAACCGGTTTTAGCGACCAAATTACCGATGAATCAGCCAAGGAATTTGGAGTAGATAAATTTATGATGAAACCAATTATTCTTGATAATTTAGCAGAAATAATTATACAACTATTAAACTAAAAGATATGGCAAAAATATTGATTATTGACGATGATAGTGAAATTTCGGGTCTGTTGAGCAAACTTCTACAAAGGAAAAAGTACGATGTTATAGCCGTAAACAGGGGGGCAGAAGGGGTGGCCAAATTTAATGAAGGGGGGATAGATTTGGTAATTACTGATATTGTAATGCCTGATATTGGTGGCTTAGAGGTTATTCGCTTGTTAAAAAATACGAAAAATACAGTGAAAATTATTGCTATGTCGGGAGGTGCTTTAATAAATTCTGGTACTTATCTTACTATGGCAAAGCAACTTGGGGCTAAATATGCATTTAACAAGCCTTTTGATTTGAACGAATTCATGAATGCAATTAATAGTTTACTGACAGAAGGATGAAAGGTTAAGAGAGTGATGAATGCATAAGAGAGTGCCTTTTTATAAAACTTTTTATTCATTTGTCATTCCATAAGTTCGATTTTATTGTCTAATTCAATAATTCCGATATTCACCGCTTTTACAAATTCGGTAATGAGTAGTTCATAATTCTCTTTATCTTCTTGTTTTTTTGCTTTCAATTCTAATTGTTTCATTATAGTAGCCAGATTATTCATTCCAACAATGTTTAGCGAGGATTTGATTTTGTGTGCATTTTCGGATAGAGAATGGTAATCTTTTTTGACTAGTGATGTTTTTAACTCATTGATATATATTGGAATTTGCTCTTTGAACATCTCCACCATTTCTTTAATAATTTTCATGTTTCCGTTCGACATTGTTTTAAGGTAGGTTAAATCAGTTACATGCTTATTTGTGTCAATTTCAGGTATATTGATTGAAGAAGTATTTTTAGCGGCGTGAGTGAGTAGCGAATGGATTAAATCCTCCTCTTTAAAAGGTTTAGAAATGAAATTATCCATTCCGGCATCGAAACATTTATTAATTTCAGATTGTGTTGCTGCGGCTGTGAGGGCTATGATAATAATGTTTTTATTTTCTTTACCTTCTTTTCTGATATAACGGGCAACAGAAAAACCATCTCTTTTGGGCATGTGTAAATCCAAAAGAAGGGCATCGAATTTTTGTTTTTTTAGAAAATCAAGAGCGCTCTCACCGTCATCTGCTACCTGAAAATTAATATTGTATTTTTTGAGAACCTGCGTTGCAACTAATTGATTAAGTGGATTGTCTTCAACGAGTAAAATATTCATTTCAGCCACTTGTTCCAACATACTTTTGCTTATTTTGTTGCCTTCATAAATGGGTACTTTGTGAGAAATTGTATAAGGGAGTAGCACGTTAAATATGGAACCTTCGTTAACTTTACTCTGAACGGTAATCTGGCCTTTTTGTAATTCAATTAATTGTTTGGAGATGGATAGACCTAAACCTGTTCCTCCATATTTTCTTGTTGTCTCAAGAGACTCTTGCTGGAAACTTTCAAAAATTGTTTTTAACTTTTCTTTTTTAATGCCAATTCCGGTATCCATTATCTTAAACGAGAGAATTACATCATCCTCGTTTAATTGTTTCTGTATTGTAACGTGAAGTTTTACACTTCCACTTTCTGTAAATTTAATACCGTTTCCAATAATATTCATGAGTATCTGATTTAAGCGCACCTGATCGCCAATTAGATGAGTAGGGACGTTATCTTCAATGATATAGTTTAAATCAATTCCTCTATTATCTGCTGAAAATTGTAAAGTATTAAAAACTTGTTTTACTATTGCTGTTAGGGAGAATATAATTTTTTCAAGTTTAATATTTCCTGATTTAATTTTAGAGAAGTCTAAAATATCATTTATTATCACCAACAAATTTTCGGAAGAAACTTTAATATTTTTGAGATATTTTAATTGTTCGACTTTAATATTAGTGTCCATAAGAATATTTGTCATTCCTAATATCGCATTCATTGGAGTTCGGATTTCATGGCTCATATTCGCCAGGAATTGTTCTTTGACTTTAAGTAGTTCAATAGCCTCTTCTTTTGCCCTTACTAATTCAATATTCTGAATTTCAATATGTTCTAGCATTCTGTTAACTCCCGAAGATAGTTCACCTACCTCGTCTTTGGCATCTACCTGAGAACGCAAACTGTAGTCGTTTTCTTCTTTAACACGCTTTACGAGAGTTTGTAAGCTAAAAATTGGTTGGGTAATGTATCTTTGTAAGCGTAAAGTGAGTAGGAATGCAAAAATTGAGGAAAGTCCTAATATCAGAAAGAAAATTTTGATGTATCTGATTATCCTTTGATTAATAGGTAATTTCGTTTGAATATATATGCCGCCAATAATATCTTCATCTTTGCCATTAATACTTTTAAATAGTATGGGTTTTATGACGTTGACTATCTGGTTGTCAATCCATGCCGAGTCCATCCCAACATACAGTGGAAAGTCAAATTCAATATTCTCTGTTTTTTCAGGAAAGATAGCAAATGTATGCAAAAGGTTTGTTCTTTTGTTGATGGTATAAATGATTGTTTTTCTCACATTTTGTGCCTTTGCCATTGCCTTAAGATTTTCATGTGCATTGAATTTATCTTCGAAAAACACGGCTGCGGCATTATTGGTTCCAATAACATTTGCATAACTGGCAAGCTCTTTTAATTGAGTATATTTATAGTGCCCGTAATCTAAATAGATGAAAATAGAAATAGCCAGAACAAGGGCAACACTACCGATAAAAGTAACCAAAAGAATGATTTTCGACTTCAGACTTAAGTCTTTAAATTTTAGTAAATTCTTTTTATGTGTTAGCATTCTGTCCTAAATTTAATATCCTGGTGAATTAATGAGTTTTGCTATGGCCAGCAATCGGGAATCTATAATTATTTTTTTATTTTTGGCACTTAAATTATTCATTTGAAATTTGTTTGCTGTTCCACTCTTATCTATAAAATTTAATATTCCTCCTCGTTCGCAGAAATAAGGGATATTATTACCGATTGTCACTATGGGTTTGTTACTTAGCAGATGTAGAATGGCATTTATATCCTCTTGATTTTCGGTGTTAAGATATAAGATATTACAATCTTTAATCTCCTGAACAGATGTGTAATGTTCTATAAGCCAATTTTCCGATTGATTAGGATTCAAATCAATAATTTTATGAAGAATATTCTCGAAAGGATCATTCCCATATATTCCCAGAATTATGATATTCCCTTTTAAATAGTTGTCTGGCCACCTAATAAATTTGGAAAGTTTGATTATATAGGCAGCCTTTATTTCATTTTCAGTAAAATTCTGAGCAGAAGAATTTTTCAGTCCTGCCAGAGTTATCAGGAAACAAGTTAGTAACATAAATACTATATATCTTTTTTTAATTTTCACTTAGTCAGATCAAATATTTTTACTAAAATAAAATAATACTCCTTATTCAGATTTTTTGTAAAAGTATTTGGCTGTAATGTCCCCTGTAT
>CAYQXT010000112.1:0-9963 GCA_964421365.1 uncultured Bacteroidaceae bacterium | reverse complement strand
GCCACCTCTCCTTATCCTTTTTCAATAAAATTTTTCCTTTATAGCGGTCGAAATTAAGAAAAAAATATTTTATTGCTAAAATTATCTTATAAAATTTTAAGATTTATTGTCCAACCATACCACAAACACATAATATTCAGAGATTTAAAAATAATATTAATTTTTCTTTTTTAAAACATGAAATCTATTTTGAACAAAAATAGTCTTTTTTTCAACAAATTTGCATCAATGTATTCAAATCTAGCTCATTTTTTTGTTACAGAAAAATTCTCTCAGACATTCTATTCGAAGCAAAACAGGTAAATAGCGAAACTTATATTTCTCCTGATTGAGCCTTTTTTGTTGAAAATTCATTAATTGTGGACAAATTACTAAGTTATACATTATTATATAGTAGTTCAATATTGTTATAAATGCTTATGCATTTACAATTTCACCACTTTATAACAATGAGTTCGGTCTAAAAACCGGTCGAACGGATAAATTTATTAAGAATGTAAAAATAAACATCTCACTTACAATTGATTAATGAAGACGTCCGAGTAATTTCGATGCAAATTCACCTTTTATACTGGACTCAACAATTATAGAACTATTTATAACCAATTATTTAACATCATATTACTAAATAATCACATAATTCCAACAAAAAAAGACTCTGTCAGTATTTCTATGTATTTTTGGCAACAAATTTGTCATATAAGATAAAAAATAAAATTATAATGAAAATATCAGTTGAAATAAGCTTATACGCTTTAAAAGAAAATTATAAAGAAATCGTTACTGATTTTCTGACCACTTTAAGTAGCGAATTTGGTTTTAGAACATACTATACACCAATGAGTTCAACCTTGATTGGTGATTATGACACAATTTTTGAAATTTTAGAACGGGATTTAAGACCGATATTTGATAAAGCAAAAGTAGTATTTGTAATGAAAATATCGAATTCATATGTAGATGACTTTACTGAGATTGAGGAAAATTAATCATTTAATTCGACTCCTCAATACTTGCAAAAAATGGCATCACTATCATATGACCTTCGGCCAAACAATCAGGGCAAACCTGAGTACTCAGAAGGGCTGACTTTTTGTGCTTCTTATGACTCATCTCCTAAGTAATAATTCCGGTAGAAACTGCAATAATAGAATAACCCAGAATCATTACGAATCCAGCAACGAATTACCCTAAAGGCGTACTCGGAACAATATCTCCGTAGCCCACAGTGCAAAAGGTTACAACAGCTCAGTAAATACTTCGGGGAATACTGGTAAAACCAGCCTCAGGTGGTTCTATGATATACATAAGGATAAGGATACCAATAATAATGACAACCATTAAAACAGCATATAAAAATACTAGAATTCTTTGCTTGCTGTATTTCAATGCCTCACAATTAATTTGCTTTCGCCAAAATGACGGGGCATTTTCAAAATTCTAAAAATACGAAGGAGATGCAAAGAGCAAATGACTAATAAGCCCTGTGCCCCAATAACAAAAAGGCTCAAATAGCTTGGAAGTGTGGAGAATAAATCAATAATACCATAAAAACTGAACATGTACTTTAGAGATTGCTCAACGATGACTATCCGCAGGAAATATTCAAAGGTAAAAAATGGTAATCGTTCTTTCGAGCGAAGAGAACAAACCTCTGTATGAGTTATTAATGGTTGTAACGATTTCGAGCATTACAATAACAATACTAAAAGTCTTTCTAGCTTTTGTATCGGACTCAAAAACAATTTCGTACAGACGCTTTTTTGTCAGAATATTCTATTTAATTGTAAATGGTTAATTGTAAATCAAATTTATAATTAACCATTTACAATTCACAATTTTTAATGTCCGTAGATTTCCTGCAATTTTTGTCCTAAAGCAGAGCCTCTAAGGTTTTTGGCAATAATTTTTCCATCTTTATCCAAAAGGAAATTAGCAGGAATACCCGTAATCTGATATAATCGAGCTGCTTCCGACTGCCAATATTTTAAATCGCTGACGTGAGTCCAATCCAAACCATCATCTTTAATAGCTTTTAGCCATGCCTCTTTGGTTTTATCTAAAGAAACCTGAAATATTTGAAATCCATCTTTGTGGTATTTTTTATAATTAGCAACCACATTGGGATTTTCCATACGACAAGGACGACACCATGAAGCCCAGAAATCCAATAAAACATAATTTCCCTGTAAAGAGGAGAGTTTAATCTTCTTTCCCTCAGGATTGTTCAATTCAATTTCGGGAGCTTTGCTTCCAATGACACCTACCTGAGTAGGGGGATTCTTAGTCTTTTCGACTAATTGAGCTAATTGCTGAACCAATTCTGATTTAGGAATCCTTGCACTCAACTTTTTACTCACTTTTTCAAATAAAGGAAGATCTTCTTTGGGATAGAAAATGGGAGTTTGTGCGCCCATTTGCTGATAGAGAGCAAATAAAGCCGACAACGAACTATCATTTTTATTGATAACTCCTTCTAAATATGTTTTTTCGTTTTCGATAATTTTCCGATAGGATGTATCCAGATCAGCCTTTATATCATTGGCTTTACCTTCGGCAGCTTTTGCTCTATAAATTTTACCGAGAGAGTCTATTTTACCCACCGAAAGTAAATGATATTCATTTATTTCTTTCATTATTTCGGATCCTGGTGAACCCTTTACATTATAGGTATGCATTAAATCAGAAAAATCACCGTTTAACTCAATATTTTCACCTGGTTTTGCGATTAATTGAACAAACTGGTGCTGGTCGGGCGTTACAAGTATCAAATAATCTTCGTAAGAAATGTTTTCTTTAAAAGAAAATTTTCCGTTTTTATTAGCTTTTACGGAATCTAAAACAGCTAATTTTCCATTTTTTACATTTTTCAACAAGAATATTTGTCCGCCAGCATTTTGCAACTCTACGCTGATATTCAAGCTATTATCTGTGTTTTCATTATCGCTTTTACTCGTATTGCAAGCAGCAATGGCGAAAGTAGCGACAAAAAATAACCAAAAAAATTTTCTCATTTTGTGAAATTTAGTTTATAATATTGCCATATTTGGAGTACAAATTTAAAAATAATTAGTTATATAATTACTTATTACCAATTACTAATTACGAATGCCTAGTTACTAAAGATTGATAATTAAAGGATAGTTTTAAAAAAATAGTTGATAATAAACATAGAATTTTATAAAAATTTAACATAAATATCAATTTATAATTATAAAAAAGTGAAGATACATTATAATATAGATGATTTTGCAGCTAAAAATACAGTTCTGACGATAGGCTCTTTTGATGGCGTTCATCTTGGACATCAAAAAGTGCTGAATGAGCTAATTAGTTTTAGCCAAGTGGTAAAAAGTCAAAGTGTAGTAATGATTTTTTGGCCTCACCCAAGAACTGTCTTATCTCCTCATGGTAAAGACTTTAAGCTAATTAATACCATAGACGAAAGAATTAAATTATTAGCCGAAACGGGCATTGATCATCTTATCATCTATCCTTTTGATTTTAAATTTTCTAAACTAACGACTTGCTTATTTATAGAAAAGATTTTAGCTAAAAAATTAAATGTAAAGTATTTTCTAATGGGTTTTAACCAACGTTTTGGCAGCGACCGAGTTTCGGATATAGAGCAAATTACGATATGTGCCGACATCTGGGGAATACAAGTAAAGCAATTGAGTAGCCACTCTGCCAGGCTAAAAATTAGCTCTACCGATATCCGGGATGCTCTTTTCAATGGGAAAATTAAATACGCAAACCAACTCCTATCTTACAAATATTTCATTAAAGGACAAGTAGTTGGCGGAAACAAAATAGGAAGAACAATACATTTTCCTACTGCAAATATTCAAATAAAAGAGCATTACAAATTAATCCCTCCAGACGGAGTCTATGTAGTAAGAATACTGATTGACAACATATTATATAATGGAGTGCTTAATATAGGACTTCGACCAACGATAAATGGGCGTATAAAGACAATAGAAACGCACATTTTCAATTTTGAGGAGAACATATATGGAAAAACGATTAAAATAATATTCGAGAAATGGTTGCGCGGTGAAAAACGATTTGAAAACTTACAGGAATTAAAACTCCAATTAAAAATCGATAAAAAAATATGCCAGGATTATTTTGCTCCTCCAATAGATATATGCATTGCCCCTGACAGTTTCAAGGGGAGTATAGATTCGATAAAAGCTGCGCGTATTCTATCGCAAGCAGCCACCGAAAGCGTATATAATTTCAAAACCAAGATACTGCCCCTTGCTGATGGTGGCGAAGGCTCTATCGACATCCTCAAATATCACAAAAAATATTTAGTAAAAGTAGGTCTTAACTCAAAAGATCCGGTTCTAAAATCCATAAAAACTTACTATTATGCAGACATGAAACACAATATCGCTTTTATTGAATTTGCCAAAGCAGGCGGACTTAATTTATTAAAAATTCAAGATCAAAACCCGATGAATACAACAAGTTACGGGGTAGGTTTATTTCTAAAAGATGCCATAGAAAAGATGTTTCAAACGATTATCCTCTTTGTAGGCGGAAGTGCCACCAATGATGCGGGTTTGGGCATCCTTTATGCTTTAGGAGCAAAATTTTCAGGAGTGGAAAGCTTCTTAATTCCAATGGGTGAAAATCTAAACGACATCAAAAATATTTCTTTCAAGAAAAATTTCAATGCAAAAATTATTGTCGCATCGGATGTAACCAATGTATATTACGGTGAAAATGGGGCTACAAAAACTTATGCCAGACAAAAAGGAGCATCGGATAAAGAAATTCTGCAACTCGAAGCAGGGATGCGGAACATCCATCAAATTGTGTATAACGACAAAAACATCCGGTTAAACAGGATGAAAGGAAGTGGAGCTGCTGGTGGAGTTTCAGGTATTTTGCATGCTTATTTAAATGCAGAAATAGTATCGGGAGCAGAATTGATTTTCAAATTGATAAATTTAGACAAAAAAATAAAACAATGTGCCTTAATTATAACAGGTGAAGGGCGGATAGATGCACAAACAGGGCAAGGAAAATTAATCTGCAGGTTAAATAAACAAGCACTAAAACAGAATATTCCAATCTGGGCTATAAGTGGTTTTTGCTCATCGCCTGAAAAGCAAAAAAGCATGAACCGGCTTTGGCATATTTCGTGCTTGGCAAGCACCGAAGAAGAGAAAGAAAAAACAATTCTAAAAGCTGATGAAGAACTCAAAAAGCATTTTTTAAAAGAAATTAACAAGGTAATGCATAAACTTGTAATAAAATAATTGTAAATTTAGCTTGTGAAACATAGTATAGCCAAAAGGCTACAAGCAAAAAATAAAACGAAATGAAAAAGTATATATTCGGTCTTATGATATTATCAATAGTTGGTAACTCTTGTTCTTTCAAGTGTGTGGAAGGGAATGGTGATATTCAAACGCAAAGAATAAGTATAAATTCTAAAGCTAAAAATTTTGATATAGAAGTGCCGGCAGATATAAAATTAGTACAATCCGACAGTTCATTTATAGAAATCAGCGGTGATAAAAATTTTATTGATTTAATAGAAATAAAGCAAGGCAAAACAGTTGATATAGGCACAAAAAAATGTATCCGTACTAACGGCAATCTGAAAATTATAATCAGTAACCCAGTATTTGAAGAGATAAGTTTAGATGGAAGTGTGAATTTAAACACTCTCACGCCGATAAAATCGAAAAAACTGTATATTACCACTGCCGGTACCTGCCAGATGAATATACGAGTAAATACTGAAAAATTAATTATTAAAAATCTGGGTGCCAGCCAGATAAAAATCACAGGAAAAACAAAAAAATTGGACTTACGCCTGAAAGGTTCTGCCCTTTTTGTAGGCGATAAGCTCATAAGCCAAAAAGTAGAGGCAGATATAGGTGGAGCAGGCAATTGCTCGGTTTATGCAACAGACTATTTAGATGCCCAAATAGACGGTTCGGCTATCTTAAAATATTTCGGCAACCCCAGAAAAGTTAATACCGAAATTTATGGTTCGGGAAAAGCTATTGCAAAATAAAGTTTTTTTATATTTTTGTCTGTTTTCTCAAACAAAGAAATAAACTTAATATAAATGTATAAATAAAAGATTATGAACAGAGCAACCTTGTTTGACTTTGATAAAGTAGCACCAGTTTACGATGATTTCTACCAAAGCGATTGGGGACGGAAAATTAATGATTTAGAAAAATTATTAATTGGCTTATTATTAAATGAATTCACTACTAAAAATGTATTAGAAATTGGCTGTGGAACAGGGAATTGGAGCAATTTTTTTGCCGGGGATGGTTTTAAAGTAACAGGAATAGATATTTCTGAAAGAATGATAGACATTGCCAAAAGTAAAAACATCAAAAATGCCGAATTTATAGTTGCCGATGCCTGCAATCTGCCTTTTGAAGATGAATCGGTAGATAACATAATGGCTTTTGCCACTTTAGAATTCATAAAAGACAGAAACAAGACCATAAAAGAAATGCACCGCGTACTGAAAAAAAACGGCTTAGTGATGATAGGAGCTTTAAACAAAAGTTCGCAATGGTATCAGGACAACAAAAAGGATGCGCTGTATTCTACAGCCAATTTTTTCGATTATGACAGCCTCTACACAGCCATGTCTAATTTTGGTTCTCCAAATATCCAGAGTTGCGTTTTTATAGAGGACGGTAAACTTCTGGACGAGGACCCAAAATATCAGGGGAATCGGGAAAAGGGTGGTTTTTTGGTAGGTATTAGTCAAAAGATGTTTTTATAAGAAATAGGCGAATTAGTGTCTATCCATAATGCGATTGTATAATTGAGATTTGGGAATCGGGAATGCAAAATCCTAATTCCCTAATCCTATTTCAGAATTAATAGCAAATCGGTATCTTATTAGTCGTGAACACCAACAATATCCTGACTGAAAGCAAAGTAAAAAGCCACTGACTATAAGGGCAAATTAATAAAACGACCATCGGTATAAAAATTCCGGTTTATATTTATTATAGTAACTTAATAAGCTCTTTTTATGCTTTGATAATCCATTTTTCACTTCAAGAGGATAAATTTCTTTTTTTCCTGCATGACAAAATCCACTTCAGCTTCATTTTTGGATGTCCGGTAGTATAATTCTTCTACTTAATTTGCCATAAGCTCATTTGCTATAAAATTTTCGGTAAAAGCACCATTAAATTCAGAAAAAATTTATTGCGGTTTAGTTATTAAATCTGAAGTCAAATTCAGCATAGCACCAAGTAGCCCTATATCTGCTAAATAGACTTTGAACAAAGAATAATCGGTATAGGCTTTTAAGGGTAATTTAGGCACTTTAAGATTATAAGCTATATTTATTAAACCGGCCTCATTTAACCACTGAATTGTTTGTTCGTAGCTTGAAGAACGGGCATTTTTGCGGACATCGGAATATTTAAAACGTTTATTCTCACGCAACAACTGTGAAGGCAAGGAATTCCAAACTTGTGCCGTTTTTATTGTCTGATTTTTATCTGAATATTTAGAAAAATCCCTCTTATAGGCATTAAGTATTTCTTTTTGAATTTCTCTACATTGCGCCACATCATTAGTTTTCATATACTCATCAAGCACTTCGGGCATTCCTCCAAGAAATAAAAACAACTTATAGTATTCAATCAGTTTCTCGTGAATAAAGTCGGGTAAAATTTTGCTATCCCGCATATTTAGTAATTGCTCAACAAGAATGTCCTCCTTGTTTGCCCATAAAAATTCTTTAAAATTCATAGGAAACAAACGTAAAAAACTAACTTTTCCTACCGGGAAACTGACTTCTTTACCAACGGCAACTCTAAGCAAAGAACCAGCAGCAACAAGCTAAATATCAGACACTTGCTTGCAAAAATATTTTAAACTCGTAATTACTCTCGGAACAGCCTGTATTTCATCAAAAAAATTAATGTATTTTTTATATTTATTTTCTTGCCAAGTAAAAAACCAATATTGCGCAATAAAGTAGGCGCGTCTAAAGTTTTTTTAATTTTTTTTTTTTTAAAAGTTCATCTTTTTCAAAGTTCAGATAAACAAAGTTTTCATACTCATTTTGACCAAACTGAGTGATTAAATAAGTTTTACCGACCTGCCTTGCTCCCTGTACTAAAAATGGTTTTCGTGAATTTAGTTTTTTCCACTAAATTCAGCAATGATTATAAAGCGCTCTTTTCATTATCTGCCGTTTTGTGCTACAAATATACAAAATTGTCTATGGTTTTGTGTATAAAAGAGCCTAATTTATGTACCTTTTTGTGTAATAAATGAATGAAATTATGTAGCATAAACTCATAATAAGACATTTACAAACACCAAAATCTCACAAATAAAGGTTTTATCCTAATTTCTACTCATCGATGGGTTTAAACTCTCCGGGAGCTAGTTCTGTCTTACCATAAAGTCGTTTCCAGTTTTTACGATACCACTTATCCATTTCGTAAGCAAGATTTTTGGCAGCAGCCTCTAGCGCATCTACTTGGATTTGCGAAAAAGAAACCTGTACTCTACCGAGTGGATTTTGAGGAATCATGCGTACCCGCAAGGAATCATATTCATCGTAATAATATTGTGGGACACTGGTGGTATCCACATTCCGGGGATTATACGAAATTACTGTTTTAAAAGCAATCAAATTATTATAGGCCGACTCCCGCCGGAAATCATATCCGGTAAATTTATAGAAAGCAACGGCTCTTTGTGATACCATTCTTTGCATATTATTTAGTACGGCTTCGCGGATATAGGGTCTTTGGATATTTTTTTTGTAATAAGGCCACATGAATTTTAAGCGAGCCATTTCTGTCAAATACTGAAATGGATCAATACCCTTAGAAGTAAGAGAATCTATGGCATAATTGCGATAAGGTTCAATATGCTTCATAATTTCGTCATAAGTCATAGGTTTGGCTATCTCAGTTCTAAACTCAAGACTATCTTCGCCCAGCGTGTCGATTACCTGCTGTACAAAAGGACGCAGTGGCAGCGTTCGTATATCTTTCCACTTCAAACTATCGTAGATAAAATAAGCAATTACTTTCTGAGTTTTAAGCGATTTTGTTTCTTTCAAATCAAACTGCATTACTTTATTTCCACTAAGGGAATCAAACTCTACCAAATCAGTATAAACCTGCTCATCAACAATATTTGAGGCATCATAATTGTCATAAATTTTATTTTGCATAAAAACCAGCAAACTATCGTCCTCAAAATAATCATAATCGGTAAAATAACCGGCCTTTTGGTCGTCCACATATTTATCGGCATACCAAAGCATAGAATCCCTGAAGAAATAGCGCTCGAAATGTGTTTCGGTAACAATATTTACTTTTGTAATGGTCGTTTTGGTGATTGTATCCGTAAATTTCTCTTCACTGCCAATATAAGTACGCTCGTTGTGTGGACCATCCCCTCCAAAATTATTCACTTTAATCAATTTCTGCGCGCTAAGCGGCAGCGAAAGAAAAAAAATCAACACATAGCAAAAAAAAGACAATAAGTTAATTTTCATATATTTACATATTATTTTTAACACTGACAGAATTTTATATCCTATCAGAATTTTCGATATTTTGCTCAGTACTCAGAACCTCCAATTCTATTCCAAAAGGTTTTTTATATACCAGATGCTTCGCTTAATCTTGTCTAAATCGGTAATAAAAAAAGCTACAAAGCACTACTAAAGTTACAAACAAAATAGGAATATAGAGGTAACTTATTAAACTAATTTTTTATTGCTAAAGCAAATTGATTTTCAATTAATTATATCACAACCACATAAAAATAAGGTTGACAACATAGTAGTTTTTAGTCAAAAAAATAATAAAACTCTTTTGCAGCCAAGCATTTTTCATTTTTGTACAAAAGTAAAAAAATCATTGTTATCCGATAAAAATTTAAAAATAAAAAAAAATAATTCCCATAATTAAAATTATGGGC
>CAYQXT010000111.1:0-9986 GCA_964421365.1 uncultured Bacteroidaceae bacterium | reverse complement strand
TTAATAAGTGTATGAGAAAGCAGGGAGCTTAAATTTCTCTTTTGGCTTGAAAAATAATTATTTATTTGCTCCCGTAAAAAGTTGCATTTATTGGTTGAATCTAAGTGATTAAAAATAAATACATTTTTAAAACAATGGATAAGAACAGTATAGAGAATAAACTTAAAAATAAAAAAGTTAAGCCAACAGCGATGCGAGAACTAATTCTTGAAGAATTAAGCAAAAAACAAATTGCAATAAGTTTAAAAGAGTTGGAAAAAAGATTTGTTCAGTCAGATAAATCAACATTGTATCGTACATTAAAAACTTTTGAAGAAAAAAAGATTATTCATACTGTAGATGATGGTACCGGCTCAATAAAATATGCGATTTGTCATGATACCTGTGAATGTAATCCAAGCGATTTACACGTACATTTTCATTGTACTAAGTGTAACCAAACCTATTGTTTACCCGAAATTCCAATACCTGAAATTGATTTACCAGAAGGATATATACTTAACAAAGCCAACTTTGTTGTAAAAGGAATATGTAATAATTGCAAAAAATAACTTTACAACAAAGTTGCATGTTTATAATCTTATTTTTGTTGTAAAATTAGATATCGTGCTATAAAGAATATTAATGTAATAGTTGGAATTATCCTTTTTCTTGCATTGTCCAATAATTCAGTTGCACAGGAAGAAAGTACCATTGAGAATTATAAATCAATCACTGGCATTAGAGTCAATCCACTTTTAATCTACGATCTATTAGGAGAACTATGATACTCCCATTTAGTTGGACAGTTTTTTCAAAAAGTTAGTTGAATTAGTTTATAAAAAACAACTTCTTTTTCCGAATTATTTCCGATATGCAACCCTATTTTAATTTGATGTGTAAGAAATTTTCAAAAAGAAATCTTCATATTTTACACTTTTCCATAACCGATTTACACCACTCGGCACTCATCGTATTAAATACAGACCAACCAACCAACAACATATCGACTGTAAACATCCATTATTGCCGCAAGACACATAAACCCTTTACGCATAGCCAAATGCACAATATCTATTTGCCAATTCTGTCAATCTTTGGTGTTCCGATAGTGCTTCTAAAACTACTTTAGTTTTGAATTTTACACTAAAATTTCCTCTCTTGTTCATAACTGCAAATTTAATAGCTTTTTTCAACTTAACTTACTGTCTGAATTTGGGGGGAATTATAGTTGTTTTATACTTAAAACGCATATTTAGAGATAGTAATATTTTATCATTTGCCTCTGCAAAAAGACAAAAAAATCCTGATTTAATAATAGAAACGATAGATAACCCCATTCTTGTAGAAATTGGAATTAATAAAAATACAACAAAACAAATTTCAAAAAGCAGAATAAAACACAAATACGAAATAATTATAAACTCAAAAATTAAAACTATTGAACTTCATAATAATATTGTAATTATTCCACTGAAATACTTTTTATTACTTTTAAAAAATAAAAAATACGCATATCATTGGGCTTAATGTCATTTTTTTGTATTTTGCTCGCTTATAGCTTCACAAAAAATACATAAAGCCGAAAAAAATGCAATACCAGCACAAGATAACACTATCATAAGAAGAATGGATACTATAAAAAAAAGGGAATTGTATATTCAACAAAAACGACTAATTTTACACGCCAAAATTCAAAGACTTACCTACATAAATGAAGATAAGTAAGCTAAGTAGTATCTTAGATAAATTTTACAGTGATTACTAAACGAATAAAATTGATCTTAAAAAAATTAAACAAATGAAAAAATTTATAGTTATTATTCCCCTGTTTCTAAGCCTTATCATCACAGCTCAAGACACGCTTAATATTCTACAATACAACCTAATGTACTACGGATTAAACGATGTAGGTTGTAATTCAGACAACAATAATATTGACACCAAAAACAACTATTTAAAAGCGATCATCGACTATGTAAAACCGGATATTTTCACAGTAAACGAAATCAATGCCGATGAAAATACACAGGATTATCTATTAAATAATGTTTTCATTGAAAATGGTTATCCACAATTCAAAAGAGCGCAAACAAGCGGTTCTTATCTAAATCAGCAGATTTTTTACAATGCTTCAAAAATAAGATTAGCTTCCACCGAATTTATACAAGCCAATCCAAGATATATAAATGCTTACAAATTTTACTATCTCTCAAATGAACTTTCGCAGGGAGATACCGTTTATTTTATCTGTTTTGTAGCGCACCTAAAAGCCGGCAGCGATGCTTCTAATGCAAAAAAAAGAGCCACAGCCACAGCAAACCTAATGAATTACATTTCGAAGCATCCCGACAAAAACTACTTTTTTATGGGTGATTTTAATCTGTATTCCAACACCGAAACAGCCTTTCAGAATGTAATTTCTCCTGCCGATAGTACCATAAAACTAAACGATCCGGTAAATCAAGAAGGGCAATGGCATAATAATTCTACTTATGCCAATGTCCACACGCAATCAACACATTACTACACAGGTGATTGTGCCGTAGGCGGTGGTTTAGATGACCGTTTCGACTATATTCTGGTCTCCAATAGCATTCTTTCGGGTACTGATAAAATAGAATATCTCGCAGGCAGTTACCAATCAATCGGGAATGACGGGAAGCACTTCAATAACGCAATTAATTATCAAGGCAATTCTTCTGTTCCGGCGAATGTATTAGAAGCCTTGGCCAACAATTCCGATCACCTGCCAGTAAACGCTAAATTTATCATCAATCAAAATCCAACCAAAATCAAGCTAAATAACAATCCGATCAGCAAAATAGAGATTAATAATCCGGCAGCGAATAAGCTATTTTTAACTCTATTTTCTAATTCTCTAATTAACAAAACACTATATCTCAATATTTACAATACAAATGGGCAAAAAATCAGTACAAAAAAGATTCAGACTTATGCCGAAGAGCTTGAATATTCCATTTCAGTAAACAATTTGACTCAAGGTATTTATTTTCTGAACATTACAGATAATAATCAAATTAGTATAAACAAAAAATTCATAAAGGAATAATGGCTTTAATTAAAGAACTTAATGGCAAAAAGCCCCAATTTGGAAAAAACTGTTTTTTGGCCGAAAATGCGACCATCATTGGGCAGGTAGAAATGGGCAACGATTGCTCTATATGGTATGGTGCAGTTATTCGCGGTGATGTGCACTACATCAAAATGGGAAATAAAGTAAATGTACAAGACAATGCCACCATACATGCTACTTATCAGAAATCACCGACAAACATTGGCAACAATGTTTCCATTGCTCACAATGCCGTAGTCCACGGCTGTACCATTCAGGATAATGTACTTATCGGAATTGGTGCTGTTGTACTGGATAATACGATTATCGAAAGCAATTGTGTGATTGCAGCCGGTGCGGTAGTAACCAAAGGAATGCATTTAAAAAGTGGTGGTGTATATGCCGGTGTTCCGGCCAAACGCATCAAAGAAATCAGCCCGGAATTACTAGAAGGAGAAATTCACCGTATTGCAAATAATTACCTGAAATACAGTAATTGGTATAAAGAATAGCTAAAAAAAATAGCCTATATGCACTCCCAGATTAACATTAGGAACACGCCTCTCGCCGACAAAATGCATAGAAAATCTATCAAAAACAAAAAGAGGCCAAAAAAGCAATCGCATAAAAAAAGTAAAAAGATCCTCTTGAGACAGATTCTCTAACTCACTAAACTGATTATTTTGCCATCCTGCACCACAACCTAAAAAAAAGTCACAATAAAAATTATTTTTTTCTATAAATTGTGTTCCTAAATTAAAATCTAAAACATTCCGATAAGAGTTCAAAATACCTTTATCAAAATAGAAGCGGTTTCCATTTTCCTCATAATAAGATGAGCTTTGAAGTTTTCTTCTGTTCCAGTAGAAATAGTCAATAGAAATGAATAAACGTATGTTTTTAGAGAAAACATTAAAGTTATATCTTGCTTCTGCTTTTACAGAGTGAAACAAATATTTTGAGCCTTTTTTCTGGGGGAAAATTTTCCCCACAAGAAAATCATCTCCATAACCTAAGGATAAATTAAAAGCAAATGCTTTATAATTAATGCCTGCCCCCATTTCCATAGCTGGCTCTAAATTCACACAAAACAAGGGATTAAGATAGATATTATAAAAAAAATCCTTAGGTAATATAACTTTAGAACTATCTACGTTTTGTGCGTAAAGAAAAGTGATTTGCCCTAAAAAGAATAAAAAAAGTATTTTTTTTTCATAAATATTCAAGTTTATTCTGTTTTTACTTTTACGTTTTCTTTAGAGCAAATGTGACAAAAAATATGCACAATTTTATTTTTTAACTTTTCGAATAAAATCCATCACCAAACAAGAACTAAGATTTTCTTTTCCCCGTTGTTGCCACTTCAGAAAAAGCTTTTTACCGGCATACTGACCAAAAAAGAAAGCTCCCACCAAAAAGGGATAAGTGATTAAATGAAAGCCCAAATCACCCATAAAACGAAGGGCAATAACAAATGGAACCGGCACATGAATAGCCAGAGCCCACTGTAACGAAAACTTCTTCACATTAGCCCGCCAATACCCGAAGGGAAAATTAAGAACAAAAACGGCTAAAGTAACCCATAATAAATTTACTGACATATCTACAATTTTAATAACCGGTAAAAGTAATCATTGTTAATGGACAATAAGGTCGGTTTTTCGTTAAAAAAACCAAAAATTACAGAACCACTGCCACTCATAGAAGCATAAAAAGCTCCTATTGAATATAAATAGTGTTTGATGTCGGCAAGTTTAGGATATCGAGGATAAACCGTTTTTTCAAAATCGTTAGACAAATAATCAGCCCAATCGGCTTTTTCAAAAGGCAAATTCAAGGACAAATCAATAGGGTTGACATCAGAAAAAGCAATTCTTGTGGAAACATAAATATGCGGAAATATAATCAAAAGCCATAATCCGGCCAGTTGCAGATTTATTTTCTGAAAGACTTGGCCTCTGGCTTTGGCTCGTAAAATTTTGTTTTCGAGGAAAAAAGGAACGTCACTGCCCAATTGTAAGGCATATTCTCCCATTTTTTTTCTGCCAATATTTAGATTAAAAAACTCATTCAAAAGCATAAGCATAAAAGCAGCATCTGCAGAACCACCTCCTAATCCAGCGCCAATAGGGATTTGCTTATACAAAAAGACCCGACAAGGCGGGATATTAAAGTCCTTACGCAACAAAAAAAGAGCCTGCATAACTAAATTTTGGTCTAGCTCTCCATCGGGGATAAAACCCTGAATATTAATACTATCGGAATTTGTCCGGCGAACTTCCAAAATATCAAACAGAGGCACCGGAACAAAAATAGTATCTAAATCATGAAAACCATCGTCCCGTTTTCGAAGAACACGCAATCCCAAATTTATTTTTGCATTAGGAAAAACTATCATAATTTTGCAAGATAACTAAAGAATAAAAAAATGCTATACCCTTTAAAGTTCAAACCTATTTTTAAAGAAAAAATCTGGGGCGGCCAAAAGCTTAACATCCTTTTAAATAAAAAAATTCCACAAGATAAAAAAATTGGTGAAAGCTGGGAAATTTCGGCGGTTCAGGATAATATTTCGGTGGTTTCCAACGGTTTTTTGGCCGGCAACAGTCTTCAAGATTTGACGGAAATATATATGGGCGATTTAGTTGGCGATAAAATTTACAATAAATTCGGTATAGAATTCTCCTTACTCATTAAGTTTATTGATGCCTCAGATGCACTCTCCGTACAAGTACATCCCAATGACAAAGTGGCCAAAGAGCGCCATAATGCCTTTGGAAAGAATGAAATATGGTATATCGTTGAGGCAGAAAAAGAAAGCGAACTAATTCTGGGCTTTGAAAAAGAGCTGAACAAGCAGGAATATACAGAGCATTTAAAAAATAAAAAAATAACTCAGGTTCTGCATAATCAGGCGGTACAAGCCGGTGATGTATATTTTATTCCGGCCGGCAGGATTCATGCCATAGGCAAAGGCATTTTGTTGGCCGAAATACAGCAAACCTCTGATATCACTTACCGGATTTACGACTGGGACAGAACAGACAGCAAAGGTAATAGCCGAGAGCTTCACACGGAATTAGCTCTTGCTGTAATTGATTTTAATATTCCGAAAACCTATAAAAGTACGTATAAAAAAACCGAAAACAAATCGAATGAAATAGAAAAAAACAGTTTTTTTACAATCAATTATTTACCAATAACAGACTCGATAGAAAAGGATTACTCCAAAATGGATACTTTTGTTATTTATATGGTTTTATCGGGTAAAATAGAAATATGCGATGAGAATAGCAACATCGAAAGTGTTCAAAAAGGGGAAAGCATTCTTATTCCGGCTGAATTAGAGAACATAAAGATAAAAAGTGAGGCAAAAGCGGAACTTTTAGAAATTTATATTTAGACCGATTCAGTCAATGTCATTAACCGGTACGGAATCATATTTTGGCAAAAGCTCTTTTTAGCGACAAACAGAATTAACAATTAACAATTTATAATTCACCATTTCTTAATCTTTCCATTTCGTCAAAGAAAGCAGGATAAGACTTTGCAACACATTCGGGCTTAAGAATTTGGGTTTGACCATCGGCAATCAAACCCAAAACCGCTCCGGTCATAGCCATTCGGTGATCATTGTGAGAGTCGAAAATGCAGCCATGAACAGCCTTGCCACCCTCAATAATCAAATTATCATCCTCAAGATAAATAGAAACACCCATTTTAGACAACTCAGAGACCAAGGCCTGCGCACGATTACTCTCCTTATTCTTCAAACGATGAACACCCGAAATCACAGAATTTCCGTTTGCACCCACTGCCAGTGAAGCCAATGGCGGGAATAAGTCGGGGCAATCAGTAGCATCAAAGGTAAAAGCCTGTAAAGCTGATTTTTTCACCTCATAAGCTCCCTCCCGAAAAGAGCAGCTTGCCCCTGCCCTATCCAAAGCCTCCAAGACAGCTATATCCGACTGCTTAGAATCAGGATTTAAACCCCTTATTTTCAAGTTTCCAATCAGAGCAGCAGCCACAAACCAAAAAGCAGCACCACTCCAGTCGCCTTCTACGTTCAGCTCCACCGGTCGATAGTTAGCCGCAGTAACAGAGAATTTCTCATAATTTTGATGTCTAACGGCAATACCAAATTGCTTCATCACTTCAATAGTTAGGTCGATATAGGGCTTACTTTTTAGATTTTTCACTCTAATTTCGGAAGCACTCCTCGTAAAGGGTAAAGCCATCAATACCCCTGTGAGTAATTGCGAACTCTGAGATGCATCTATAACAAAGTCAGAGGCCTTAAACCGGCCGGAAACTTCGAGAGGCAAAAAACCTTTCGAAGTTTTAATTTCCAAACCAAAATTTGCTAAAGTTTCTGCTACAAATCCCATCGGACGACTCAAAATCGACCCCTTCCCCTCTACCCTAAAAGCACGCCCCAGCAAACCGGCCACCGGAATAAACATTCGGGTAGAAAGACCCGCTTCACCTACCTCTAAGGTATCATTTTTCAACTGAAAATCACCAATAATTTCAAGCGTTCTGCCGGAAACAGAATATTCACTTCCCATGGCCTCAGCCAAACGCAAAGCAACCAAAACATCATCAGAAAAATCCACATTTAGTAAGATTGTCTTTCCTTTTGTCATACAAGCAGCAGCAATAGCTCTTTGTGCCACGCTTTTAGAAGCCGGCGCATAAACTTCACCCGAAACGAAAGACTGCTTTTGCACTATAAAATCAAGCATAATTCTATTTATTTACAAATTAATTTTAGCAGAAAAAAAGTGCAAAAAATCGAGAATCGAGAATTTGACACTTAGTAGAAAGACATTCATAATTAATAACTCGTAATAATTTATTGGGCGCACGAGCAGACTTTCCGCTTTACTCCCCCTTGCACAGCCCGCAAAACATCGGCAAAAAAGGAGTTCCGCTTATCGCTACACTCTTTTTGGCCATGTTTTGCTGCACTTCGAACTGCGGTGGGGTATCGCTGCAATCCCTTGCACAACCGCACTATTCGTGGGGTTATGCTTAAAACAAAGTCCTATGTATAATAAATGAGGCTCAAAGGAGGGCTATCATCCACGCTTCGAGGTCTCCACTCTTCACATTTCACTCATCACTCTTCACTTCTCACTCTCTTCTCCATTTCTTCGTTAAGAATAGAAGTCTGACGACTAATAGACTCTTCGTGAATTGCTTTTAGTATGTTTTCCATAAAATCTGCTCCCAAACCATATTTTACCGCTTTATTAATTGCCGACTCAATAATCTGCTCGAAACGAGAAGCCTGATAAATGGTTATATTATTTCTTTTTTTCCAAACGCCAATCTTATCAACAACATCCATTCTACCAGACAGCACTTCCAGCAATTCGTTATCAAAAACGTCAATTTTAGCGCGTAACTCTTCCAAAGTATCCTGCTGTGCAGCTTCCTCTACATCCACCGTGCGCAAAACCAGATTATCCAATAATTCATGCAATTCTTGCGGCGTAATTTGTTGTTTGGCATCACTCCACGCCTCTTTCGGATTAGAATGCGTTTCGATCATCAAACCATCAAAATTCACATCCATCGCTTTCTGCGATACGGAAGTAATCATGGCAGCATTTCCGGTAATATGCGAAGGGTCATTAATCATAGCAATCTCAGGGATTCTACGCTTTAAATCAATGGCTATCTGCCAGTGAGGTATATTCCGGTATTTTGATTTGCCATAAGAAGAAAAGCCCCTGTGAATAGCCCCCACTTTGGCAATTCCTGCTTGTCGAATACGCTCAATGGCACCAATCCAGAGTTCCAAATCCGGATTTATTGGGTTTTTAACAAAAACAGGAACATCAACCCCCTTCAGTGCATCTGCAATTTCCTGAACAGCAAATGGATTGACACTTGTACGGGCGCCAATCCACAAAACATCCACACCAGCTTTCAAAGCTTCGTACACATGTTTTACATTAGCTACTTCGGTGATAACTTTTAGGCCGGTTTCGGCTTTTACACGTTTTAGCCACTCTAATCCTACGCTCCCAACTCCTTCAAACGAATTAGGACGTGTCCGGGGTTTCCAAATACCTGCACGAAAAAGATGAACTTTCGAGCTATCCAATAATTTGGCCGTTTTCATAACCTGTTCTTCGGTTTCGGCACTACAAGGGCCGGCAATCACCAAGGGGCGGTCTGTATTTAAACCCCATTCTTTTAAAGGTAAAATTCCAAAATTCTCTTTCATTATTGTCAAGATTAAGTTTTTTTACTATTTGTTGTTGTCAAACGACATTCATTCACTCTCCACCATTAATACTCAAGCACTATCAAAACAATAAAAAGGATTTTGTTATTTAATTTTCACTCAAGATATTACAAAAACATGCATAACTAACATGATACCGATTCGGTATTAACCATTCTCTCCGCTTCCTTTTTTTTTTGATCGAGGATTTCGCGTATGGTATTGCCTTTATTCATCAAAAAATTAAGCCGCTCGGTATCATCATTAAAAATAGCTAATTTAAAATCATATAGGAAATTAATGTAAGTATCTAACACTTCGAGTACATTCTTTTTATTTTGCAAAAAAATAGGTGTCCACATCTCAGCCGAACTTTTGGCCAAACGAACAGTGGACTCAAAACCTCCACTGGCCATATTAAAGATGCTTTTTTCATCCTTTTCCTTATGCAATACCGTAAGTGCCAAAGCAAAAGAACTTATGTGAGAAATGTGTGAAACATAGGCAGCATGAACATCGTGGTTTTGTGCGTCCATTTCAATGATTCGCATATTTAACAAATCGAAAATTTTTTTTACTTGCCGGATGGCTCTTTCGGAAGAATTATTAGTATCACACAAGATTAATGCTTTAGCATCAAATAAATCAGAAATCGCCGCATCTGGCCCCGTAAATTCCGTACCTGCCATAGGG
>CAYQXT010000110.1:0-10024 GCA_964421365.1 uncultured Bacteroidaceae bacterium | reverse complement strand
GGTAATGTCCATCGGACTAAGTGACATACAAAAGTATGACCAGTCCCTGGGCACGCTGAACAGCGCCACCATCAGTATCGTTGGTGATCTTGATTTTTTTTATGACTTTACCCCGATGGACGTCATAGATCCCGCACAACCCAACAGTATCGACGTCGAAGTTGAAGCCGGCGTCGGTGCGCTGGTACCCACCGGAGTGACAGTCCTGAGTCCATCGGCATTTATTTCTGATACCTATGGCTGCTTTGGTGATCCCGGAATCGCCTGCATGGATTTCAGTGGAAACGGCGGCCCGGTCAGCCCGGCAAACACCTTTACCGGCAGTGACCTGACCCCGTTTCTGGGGGACGGATCGCCCATTGATCCCTTTACCGCTGCAGGCTCACTGGATGACATAAAGATTGGCCTGTTATTCAGCCTGGTTTCGTTGATCGAAGATAATGTGTACGGAACGGAAGTGTTTATGGATGGTGCCTTCTTCGGAGACGCCACGGTAAGCTATGACTATACACCGACAGCCGTCGTACCTGTGCCTGCTGCCTTCTGGCTGTTTTTGTAGCCCTTTGTCTTTGCCGAGCTACCGCTATAATCCCTTGCGCATCGCACTACACAGCAAGGGTTTCGCTGAGAACGAATCCTTCGCTAAAAAATACAAAAGTCATCGTATAAATAATTTCACAAACAGTTTAAGATTTCAAAAATCTGTTAATGACATGCAAGAAATTCATACTATGACTTCTGGTGATGAAAAATCGTTTGGATAAGAAAAAAAATACTAATTTCGTCCTATAAGAGTGGTGTCAGCCTACTGAATTAAATATACATTTGAACAATTATCAAAGAAAATGAAACCTAAAAATCCTGATGACAGAGCAATAAAATGGAAAAAGCAATAAACGATAAAATAAATTTATTACCAAGCTATCACCAATTGGTATATGGAATAATTCTGACAGAAAGACTTTTGCCAAATTATTTTGCATTTCACTTCATTAAAAAATGGGGAAATCCTTTGATTTTACTGAATGGAATAGATTTGTTAAAAAATATTGTTCGCTTAAAGACTTACGATACAGAAGAAATAGAGCTAATAAATGAATTAATAGAAGAAGCAACACCTGATATGGACGATTTTCTAAGTAATATTTTAGCCTCATTTGCACTTGATATTTCAAGTATGTTATATGACTGCTTCGCATTTGTTAAAAATCAAAAAACGAAGCATATTGAAAATTGTTCAAAAATATCATTTGGATTATTAGAAATGTTCATACAAAAGCGAGATAATTTAAAGTATGATTTGCCAATAAATGAGCTAAATGAATATTTTTCTAAGGATGAACTAATAACCAATGAAATTGAATATCAAAAGAATTTATTAAATGATTTATATTCTGAAGCACTAATTACGAATAAATTGTATATAGAAAAAACAATGAAAACCCCTAATATCGCACTTGACACAATACAAGACGATATGGCTATATAAATACAAAATGGCTAAAATAAAATATAAAAGCCAATATTTTTCTTACTCTGCCATAGTTTAAAGTAAATTACCCTGAAATTTATATCCTTTTTTGAATGTTTTAAAGTATAAGCATTGATTTTTAAGGATTTACATTTATAGAATGTCCCTAAGTGCATTGGACGACCTCGGAGGCCTTGTAAATATCATCCCACTATTTATAATTCCACCAGTCAGCTATCGGGTTGATATAGTTTACTTTGAGAGTATCGTAGCTATAAGCCGAAAAGATTCCATAGCCATTTTTTATGTTTGAATATATGGGTGATTGCTGGTCAAAAAATAAATCTTGTTTCGTGAAATCATAGTCATTGTTACTTTTAATAAATTTTGCTAAATCAGGGGCAAGATGGTATAATCTGAATTCAAAAACGAGCGAATCCTGCCACTGAGGAAAATTTAACTGCTGCGATATTACATAATTCAGGCCATTTGAGGCATAATCACTGTATATATCAAAAGGAGAAAAGTATTCGTTAGATAATGTTTTAAAATTTTTTAATGTATCGCCCTGATGAAATGTAAGGTAGTTGGTTTCATAATAATCTTCGGTAAGAGCATTGTCCTTGAAATATTCATAAGCTGTACCGAAGGTTTCTATGGTATCAATATGTACGGAGTCTAGGTTCACAAGAGCAGGGATTTCCTGCGAATTAGATTCCACTGTTTCAAAGCCTGGAGCCTGCACCCTTATTTTATATAGCGTGTGATACTGAGCTTTGAAATCTTTGGGCGAGATAAAGAAATTTTCGCTTTGTTTTTCTAAGGTAATGGACGAATCCGAATTAATTACCAAAAGGGCAGAAATATTTTTAACCGTATTGTCGAGATTTTGTTTGTCAGTATTAACGGTTTTATCCACTTGCAATAATACTCCATCTTTAATGGAAATGAAACCATGCACTACTAATTTGGGGATTTCTTCGTAGGTCTTGAAATTTATGGGCTTTATCAAATCTTCGCAAGCAGTAAATGAAAGAATTGTTAAAAGGCTGGTTATAACTAATTTTGATATTTTCATCTTGTTTTTTTATTAGAAATTAATACTATATGAAAGAGAGGGTAGAATGGTAAATAATGTTTTTTGATAGAGTTTACCCGTATTGGGTTCATAAAAAAGGTACACCGGATTTTGGCGGGCATAAACATTATAGATACTCAGATTTAACTTTTTGTGATGTTTGTTTTTTTTTGAAATCCAGCTCCGGGAAAAAGACACATCCATCCGGTGATATAAGGGTAGCCGGACATTATTTAAACTTCCGTAATTATAATAGCCTCTGAAAAAATAATTGGTCATGGTGTAGGAAACAGGCAGACTGAAAGGCGTACCGGACGACAATATGAAATTAGTGTTAATACTGTATTTTTTGTTAAAAATATAATTGAAAAGGAGACTCAAATCGTGTGGACGGTCGTAGCGAAACAGAAATTCCTTCCCGTTATTAAGATTTTCGAATAGTCGCGTCGAGTGTGAGTATGTGTAGTTGATACTGACACTGTAATTTTCTCCGGCAGTATTAGCCGAAAATTCGATACCGTAGCTTTTCCCGATTCCAGAACTTTCCACCCGGGATTCTATATCTCCCGGATTTTCTTCTGAATTTATGTATGATTTATAGTGCGTTAAATTAGTCATATACTTATAATAGCTTTCAATGCTAATATCCCAGTTGCCAATTCGTCCGAACAAACCCGTACTGCTTTGCCATGCTTTTTCTGCGGGGAGCTTTTGGGTTGCGCCTAACCAAATTTCAGTGATAATACCATCTTCGTTTTTCAAAAGTTCATGGTGAAATTGGGTCATTCTGGAGAAATTCCATTTTAGTGCCCACTGGCTGAACAGTTTTTGACGGAAAGAAATACGGGGTTCCGGAAAATAGAAATTAGTTTTGGCGGTATGGTACAAAACTTGTCTTATCCCTATATTCAGGCTTGTTTTCTCTGTGAATTTTATTTCATCTTCGATGAATAAGCCTGTTTCATAAGTTTCGACTGGTGTAGTATAACCTACTGTTTCTCTGTTTTCTATAGCAGAAGTATCTGTAAGCTGAACATAATAATTCACATTGGGCTGAAAGGTGTAATGGCTTGTTTGAATTCCCAGTTTCAGGGCATGATAATTATTGGCCTGCCAGTCTAGCGCAGCCTTTAAATTTAATTCCCTAAGATTAGAATTAAATTGACTTATGGTTGTAACACGCCTTATGCTGTCTTCTTTTATGTCCTTTTGTTGCCAGGATGTATTTTTATAGTAGTTTGTATTTCCATAATACATATAGCTGAGCGAAGAACTGAAAAAAAACCTGTGCTTAAACGCTTGTAGGTACTTAATTTGGTATATTTGGCTTAGATTATTGAATAAATCAGTACTCTCAAACGGGGTACTACTATCGTATAAATTATCTTTGGCTTTTGTGTAATCGATGGTGTGAAAAGTGTTTAAAATTAATTTTCCCTTATTTTTAAAATGTTTGGTGATTTTTAGCTGTGCATCTGCCATATTCAGAAAATGCCCGCTTTTACTCTTTTTTTTTAGAACCTCTATGGCTTGCGAAGGACTGATAATATTGAGATACGAACTACGTGCACTCAACACAAAAGTAGCATCTTTTATAAAGGGCAGTTTATTCTCGAGCAAAAAACTGGAGATAAGCGTGCCTACCGTTAGCTTCGCTTGTTTCTTTTGGATATTTCCTTCAAGGGTATGTATGTCAATCACAGAGGATAAACTGCCTCCAAAACGAGCAGGAAATCCCCCTTTATAAAAATCTATATATTTAATATTATCCGTATTGATAAGGGATATTAAGCCACCGAAATGCGAACTGGTATATAATTTCACCCCATCCAAATAAATCAGATTTTGTCCGGCATCGCCGCCCCTGACATAGAGATTTGAAAATCCTTCTTTACCAAGACTCACACCCGGCAGAAAACTGAGGGCTTTGTTCAAATCCGGAATACCCGATAAGCCCGGAATGCTTTGTAGGGTTTTTAGCTGAATCGTGTTTTTGCCGAGAAGCGTCTGTTGGTAAAGTGGAATTGCCGAGGCTTTCACTTCTATTTCGTTGAGTTGTACCGCATCAAGCCCTATAGACAGGCTTGTGTCTTTTTGAATATAAAGAGATATTGATTTACTTTTATATCCTACATACTTAAATTTTAGTTGGTTTTTACCCTTAGGGAGACTTATGCTGTAAAAACCTTGTACATTACTTACTACGCCTCTTTTATGCAGGCTGTCATAGCAAGTAGCATAAATAAGAGGTTCTTCGCTTATTTTTTCAGTTATCCTGCCACTTAGTCTGTAATTTTGCGAATAGCCAAACGACGGTGAAAGAGAAAGAAAACTGATGAGAAGAATAATTTTTTTCATAGTTTTTACGAGCTTAATTTTCAGACAAGGCTTATTTAATTATCGTATCCTTGATTTGTTTAAAATTATCATAAATTAAAATATTATTATATTTTTCGGTTTTAAGCTTTTTTGTATACGGATTATAAAATTTAAATACAAATTCAAGAGTGTCCGTATCTTCTTTCGACAAACGGATGTAATTGTATTGCGTAAGTGTATCCCCACCAATAAAAAGAGATGGAAATATTAGCATATATTCACCCAATGTATCCTGCCTAAGTAATTCTCGCCCTCTGTAATAAACGTTTTCCACCCCTTTTTCAACTTTGTAAAGAGCTAAATCTCTTAAATCATAGTGATTCGGATTGTCTGGATTAAATAAATTCCTTTTATCCGAATCTACCAAATATACAGCTACATCTTGAAATTCTGTTATATCCGGTGGAGAGGAAGGAATCTTTTTTTTACAGTTAAAGGCTGGTACTATTACTAAAAGAAGAAGACCTAGATAAAGTAATTTTTTCATTATAAAACATTTTTTGTTTATAGTGTGAAGCAATACCTGAAATTAATGCAGGTATTGCTTTAAAATTCTAAATTATTATAGTTTACCAACCTGCTTTCAATTGCAACCAAGAATTTCCAATTCCTCTGCTTGTTGCGTTTACTTCTGTAAAATTAAATTGGGAGGCACTGAAATCAGAGTCATACATTAGATCTCCAAAAGAATAAGTCCATGTTTTTGAATATAATTCGGTGGTTTCCAGCTCTAGCGGGTAGTAGAAAGAACTCTCATCGTAATACCAACTGCTCCTGCCGGTAGGTTTTATGCTACTTTGATCCCAATACTCGCCGCACGCAACACCTATTTTTGTATACCCCAACGTATAGGTGGTTTGGTAACTATTCCAGCTCCCCCAACGCCAATGTTTGATATAGCCCCTACAAGTAATGTCAACTGCCTGTTGATGAAGAATAAATCCGTCATAATCTACGAACGTTTTTAAATAAGACCGGATTTCGAGTTTTAATTTCCTCTGATATTTGGGGCCACCCGTTTTTTCTGCACTTTTATATAAAGTGTATTCGTACTTTAGATTTGTTCTTGGTTTAGTAAAATTCAATATTTGAATTTTTTTTGAAGATTTCTTTTTTTGATTTTTTAAATAATTCTCAATCGAAGATTTCTTCCCGTCAAGGGCTACTATAATACGGCCACCATCAATGTAGTGTAAGGCACCGTTTACCATAAAATAGGCGTCCTCATTGGCTATTAAATTATATGTGTTGTATTTATAATAACTACACACTTCATTATTCTCATTTAGCATCAGATACTTGGAATGTTGCTTCATCAGTTGTTTAAATTCTTCTTCAGAAGTACTTTTCGCAGTAGCATCAATAGCCTCATTTATTTTGTCTCTTAAAGAAACAAAACCGATTTTTTGATACCAATCGTTCAATTCTGTATCGCTCATCTGGTCTAAGTCACGGCTGGTATTCATCGCTACTTGTACCGAGCTGAAATTAAGCATACCGTTTTTTACGCTTACGGTATCTATTCTTTTTGCCGTATTCTCTGAAATAGGCTGAGTCATTTCTTGTTTTTGGCAAGCTATAAAACCAAAACTTGCAAATAGGGCTATTAAAGCTATGTTTTTTAAAATTGTTTTCATTATGTTTTATTGATTTAAGTTATAGGGTCAAAGACCAATAATTTTTTGAAAAGAATATTCAGATAATATAAATTTCAACCATCTAAAATATAAAAATGAAAACATTAAGGGTGGAGATCTACTCTCTCTCTCTCTCTCTCTCTCTAGAAATAGGACTATGTATGAGATAAATAATATTCATTAAAGTTTGGTTTAAATCTGAGCCACAAATAAAGGAATAATTATTAATAAATACAAACATTTAATAGATTTTTTTGTGGGAAATTTTCAACTTAATATTTATGATTTACCAGTTTTTCCATTCATCCCCGACAGGGGATAATGAAGCGTCTTGTTAAAGATAATAATCTTTTATATAATTAATTATTAAAAATACTATTCATATTTAAAATGGACTATATTGTCTTTATTCTCACTTACCCTTGATTTTTAATTCATAAAACTGCCTATTTTTGGATTTTGTTTCTTAGTATCTATATTAAAATCCGATATATTTTTTTGTTAAAAATGGTTTATCAACATATTACTTAATTCTTTGATTTATAATGAATGAGAGTAAAGTACTAAACAATATGGTATTTATGAACAATTAGTTTGTGAAAGTACTTAATAATTACTGATTTATTAACAAAAAGAGCAAATTTGTTAAATCTCACTTAAATACGATTCGTTCATAGCTATTTTTTGTCCCTTCTAACCAACAGGCGCTATTTAAATTTATATATTTTGTTATTAATCAGGGTTTTATCATTTTTTATCAACAATAGTGTAAAAAAGTGTAATAAAGTGTAGAAAAGTGTGATCTTTTTCATATTTTTACACATTGAACATAAAAGGCATTTATGGCAAGTTATATCGGCGAAATATCCTGTAAATTAGACACAAAAGGAAGAATCCTTTTTCCGGCTGCTTTTAAGAAGCAAACATCAGCAGCCGCACAGGATAAATTTGTCCTTAAAAAAGATATTTTTGAAGACTGCCTGGTGCTTTATCCTTACGATGAATGGGAGCGGCAAGTGGAAATTATCCGTAAAAAACTAAACCCTTATAATAAAGATCATAATCGTTTTTTACGTGGATTCTTTCGCGGTACAGCCGAAATTGAGTTAGATGCCAATAATCGTATGCTTCTACCCAAGCGTTTGTTGGATGTTGCAAAAGCTGAAAAAGAATTAATCGTCATTGGTTTAGATACTAAACTGGAAATTTGGGCAAAAGAAATTTACGATGAGCTGGATACTCAGGATGAGGATTTTGCTCAATTAGCCCACGAAATATTAGGAAACGAGGAGTTAAGTGAAGAGTGAAAAGTGGTGAACACGTTCAAAACATCGTAAAACTTTTGAACGTGCGAAGAAATGAAGAATGTAAATAATGAATGGATTAGTATCAATTATTCATTAGTAATTAGTAATTAAAAGAAGGATGGAGTATCACGTACCGGTAATGTTACAGCAGTGTATTGAAGCATTGAATATAAAGCCCGATGGCTTTTATGTAGATGCTACATTTGGTGGTGGTGGACATTCGTGTGAAATTCTGAAACATATAAAAACAGGGAAATTAATTGCTTTCGACCGTGATAATGATGCCATACCGGATTGGGCTGACGAACGCCTGATTTTTGTGAATCATAATTATAGGTATATGAGTAATTTCCTAAATTATTATGAAATAGAGAAAGTAGATGGAATTTTGGCAGATTTGGGTATTTCTTCGCATCATATAGATGTGCCCGAGCGGGGCTTTTCGTTTCGTTTTGATGCGCCTATGGATATGCGCATGAACCAAGAGCAAAAGTTTACGGCAGCCACTATTTTGAACGAATATACCGAAGAGCAGCTTAGAGCAATATTTAAGCAATACGGCGAGTTGAAACGCAGCTTTGCCATAGCCAAAACCATTGTTAAAGCACGTGCTGAAAGTCCGGTTGAAACAACTTTTCAGCTTGTTGAGCTTTTGCAGCATCTAACACAGAAAAAAGCCGAAAATAAATTTTTTGCACAGGTATTTCAGGCACTAAGGATTGAGGTAAACGGCGAATTAGAGTCGCTTAAAAAATTTCTGTTAGCCTGTCGTAAACACTTGAAACCGGGCGGGCGATTAGTTGTAATGAGTTATCATTCTCTCGAAGACCGCTTGGTAAAAAATTTTTTACGTAGCGATAATTTTGAAGGCAAAAGCGAAGCCGATTTAATTTACGGAAAGCAGGATTTAGCCTTTAAGTTAATCAATAAAAAGGTGATTGTCCCAAGCGATGAGGAAATGAAACAAAACAACAGAGCACGAAGTGCAAAATTAAGAATAGCTGAAAGAAGGGAAGAGTGAATAGTGAAAAGTAAAGAGCGGCGACCTCGAAGCGTGGGTAATTGCCCTCTTTCGAGCGTCATTAAAGAAAACTTAATTAGTCATTTATTATAAAACAAAGTGAAATTAAAATTAGGCATAGGCTTAAAAAGTATTTGGAAGGCGATAGACATTAGTTTATTAAAAGAAATAAACTGGTTTAAAGAGTTGCCTTATCTTGTATTGCTTATTGTCATGGCCTTTTTTTATATTTCAAATCAATATGAAGCCGAGCGCTTGGCATTAGAAAAAAACCGACTGACAAAAGAAATTCACGAACTACGTGAAAAGTCTATTTCTTTTGCTTCAGAAGTGATGTTTATTTCCAAACCTTCGGAAGTGAACAGAATGGTGCAAAAAAGAGGAATGGGATTAAAAGAGGCAAATAAACCGCCGGTAAAAATTGTGATAGAGAAAAGAGATAAATGAATATTAAAAAGAGCATATTAAGTCGTTTTACGATTATCTATTTGCTTTTGGCAGGCATTGGCTTGATGATTGTTATGAAAATCATCTATTTACAGACCTTTGACCATGCTAAATGGGCAGATTATGCTTTAAAATTATCTCAAAAAGACCTAATAATAAAGGCTTTACGTGGAGATATTTATTCTGATAGTAGCGATGTGCTGGCTACCTCTGTTCCTTATTATGATATATATATGGATCCACTGGCTTCGGGTGTGAGTGATAAAATATATAAAAAGAATATAGATAGTTTGGCTTTGCGGTTGTCTTCATTATTTCAAAATAAAACAGTTGTAGCTTATAAACATTATATAGATTCGGCACGTTTGACAAAAAAAAGATACCTATTAATAAAAAGGCGAATAAATTATAATCAGTTACAAGCATTAAAGCATTTCCCGATTTTTAGACGTGGGCGTTATAAAGGAGGGCTGATTGTGCGGCAGACTAATCTGCGACTCAAACCTTTCACTTATCTTGCCAGCCGGACCAGTGGCTATGTTTCCGAGAGTCCACGCGGAAATATTGTAGGTTTAGAAGGAGCCTTCGATAATGAACTAAAAGGACGTGATGGCCTAAAACTGATGCGCAAAGTGGCCGGTAATCAGTGGATGGAAGTGAATTCTGCCAATGAAGTGGAGCCGG